>JBMDXA010000050.1:0-8870 GCA_048594725.1 Candidatus Kapaibacteriota bacterium | reverse complement strand
GGCTGAACTCCTGCACCTCCACCCCGCCTCCATCCTGCCGCTTGACCAGCTCCTTCAGCTTGAACGCCCCCTCGGCGGTGACGGTCTGCCCGGCCACATCGCGGGCGGTAAGGATGTAGCGTATCGGAATCAGATCGCGGCTGACCCGAAGATCGCCGAGCGGCCAGTGTTTCTGCTGTCCCATCGAGGTGCCGTCGAACCGGAGCAGTTCCCGTTCCCCCTGCACCACCGTGATATACCACTCCACCAGAGCGGTATCGGCGATGATTTCCGGCAGGAAGAGCACTTCAGGAGGAGAGGCGATCTTTGCCAGACGCTGGATGACCACCGGGGCCACCATCGTCTCCTCGTTGAAATGAAACTCCACCCTCCGGTTCTCCTCTCTCCCCTGCCGGGTCTCCTCGTTGGAGGCGGTGGGGGAATTGGTGACATACGCGGTCACGATCCGCTCCGGCGCTATCCCCCAGACATCGATCAGATACCGGGCAACGGCATCGGCGCGCTCCTTGCCGATCCGTTCGGCCTCGGCGGCGGGCTCGTCCCCGGAGGCCAGGCCGGTGAGGGTAAGCCCGATATCCGGCCGCGAACGCATCCTCTGTCCCAAAACATTCAGCAGTTCCCAATGGATGTTCAGCGGGGTCACATCCTGGAGCGAATCGACGCTGAACTGCGAGGAGGCAGCGGTTCCCCCCAGGAGGCTGTACCGTTGCGGTATCTGCGAGGAGGCGCTGTCGAAAAAGATATACGGGATGATCGGCACCTGTTCAACGCGGGAGGCCTCTTCGATCTCGATGATCGGATCGTCGTACTGGCGGCCCTGCTCATCCACCCCTTTGACGGCGATCTTCGCCGCCAGCACCGGCATCGGTGGCGGCGGAGGGGGGGGTGGCGGCTCCGGCTTGCGGGCCACATCATAGGAGACCCCGGCCAGCACCTGCACTCCGTTCTCCTGCCAGGAGACATCCTGCGCGATGGAACCGAACTGAAGGCTTCCACGCACCTGCGTATGAACCGAAAGCCGGGGACTGAGCGGTACACGGCCGCGGATCGAGAGATCGGCGCCGAACGTTATGCTCCGGAAATCCACTTCCCGCGCGCCGTTGACGAAATGAACATCGCTGCCGGTTTCGCTGAAAACCGCCCCCAGCGGCTCCAGGATATGCTCGGTGTGGGTATGGGCCGCATCTCCGAGCAGCGTGAAGGTCGGCGAGACGCCGATGCCGATCCCCTCCAGAGGCTCCCACGCCGCCCCCAGCCCGACGCGATAGGTGGACCGATCGATACCGTAGCGGAACTGCCGTACGATAGGGATGATCTTCCCGGTGATGTCGCGTGTTTGATCGGTATGCGGGGGTGCGTTCAGCCCGATGCTGAAGGAGCTGAACTGGGCATAGGCGGTAAGCAGGAGAGAAGGAGAAAGGAAAGGAGCTTCGAAGAAGATTTCTCCGAACGCTCCTTTGCGAACATCGCCTTCGAACTGGCCGCAATCGGCTGCGGCCGCAAAGACGTTGAAGAGGGTATTCTGAGCGGTCCAGCCGAAGCCTCCGGCCAGGCCGAACCGCCAGGAATGGAACAGGGAATCCATTGCCGGACTCAGAGCGAGCGAATCCGGCTCGAATGGTTGTGCCGAGGCCCTATACGCCGGTAGCATGAGCGCGATGATACAGAGCGCGCTCCACCCGGCGATCGATCCCCAGCGACATCTTTTCGGGCTGGGCTCCCATCTCATAGGATGCAGTTTTCGCTAATCGCCCTTCGGATCTTGGCTTGACGAGCTATCGTCCCCGGACTTCCGGATCGATATCTGTACCGAAGCAGAGGGCTGCACGCCACCGTTGTTGAGCGTATCCGGAGAAGCAACCTGCACTCCGGCTGCTGCCGTGGAAGCCGCCGCCGCCGGCTTGCTCACCCCTCCGGCCGGTTCCAGCGGGTTCGAGAGATCGGACGCGGAGCCCGAGCGCTCTCTCAACCTGACGGAAGTGCCCATCGGGGATCTGCCGTTCCGGAGGCCCGCGCGGCTCTGTTCCCGCACCGAAGGCTCGCTGTAGGTAGCCAGATCCGTCCCCTCCGCCGGAGCCGAAGACTCCGCCGCAAGCCCGGTCTGCGATGCTGCCGGAGCTTCACCGGCCGTTACCGAGGGACTCGCCGGAGGCTCCGCCGTACGGGCCGGTGCGCTCTGCACCTGCTGGGCCGGGGCCTGGGCGGTCTGCGGCTGGTCCGAACCGGTCAGATAACCGGCCACGAACCCGCCCGCGGTAAGCGCCATGACAATCGCCTGGGTACCGAACTTCTGGAGGAATCCTCGTGTCCCCTCCCCGCCCGACCGGGGCATCGGACGCTCCGCAGCAGGGTTGCCGGGAGCGGGTTCCGCCATGGAGGCGCTCATCTGAGCGAAGATCGCCTCCCGGACCGAGACCGGCACTTCAGCGCGCTGAAGCTGATTTGCTGCTATGCGGTCGAGCATCACATGCGACTTCAAGGAAAGCCGCATCGAATCGCTGGCCGCAACCGACAACAGGAACTGCCGCTCCTGGTCCGCGGTCATCTCATTGCTGAGGAATGATGTAATTAAGTCAGCCGTTTTCATTCGTCCTCTGACTTCTGATAACGAGGTGATCGTTGCTTTATGCGTGTTTCTATCTGTTCTTCGGCATCCTCTTCGGCGAGCCCGAGCCAGTTCGAGAGGAGGGTACGCAGGTAGCATCGCGCGCGGAACGCCCGTGTCTTGGCGCCGGTCATCGTTACGCCCTGCATATCGGCGATTTCCTGAAAGGTATACCCGAGCATCGAATGGAGAACGAATGCCTCGCGCTGCGGCTCCGGAAGCCGTTTCAGCGCGCGATTGACGAGATCCTCCATCTCATCGAAGTTCTCGCCACCGGCAAACGCCATGTTGCTGTCGGTGTTGATCTGGCTCAGCGAGACGGGGCGATGGTTCTGGCGGTTGCGCAGATGATTGATCGCCGCATTCCGGGCTATGGTAAAGAGCATCGCACGGAACCGTTCCACTTTCTCGCGACGGGTACGAATCCGTATCACTCGCAGCCACACCTCCTGGAACACGTCCTGCGTCTCCTGGGGGGTGGTCAGCATCTGCCGGCAGTAGAGAACCAGAGGACGCTCGTACAGGGAGTAGAGCTCCTTGAATGCCTCCTGGTCACCATCGACGAAGCGATCGAACAGAATCCGATCACGTTCATCCGGTGACAATCCGGCCAGTTCTGGTGAGGGTGTATTCCCTTTTGGCATGCGAATACCGCTTACATAATTATAAAGATCGTGCCGCCTCTTCACTATCGCGGGCGCCATCCCCAGGCCGGGCAGCCGGTCCGGAGAATTCCCCTCCGTTGCCATCGAAGGGGGGTAGAGCCGGGGAGTTCCTCCCCGTTCGAAGATAAAGACCTCCACCCCCACCGAATGTCGCACCGGGCTCTCACTTTTCTTTTCCGGGCACCCTCCCTCCCCTTCCCGCGCAGGATGATCCGATGCGTCCTGCATGAAAATAGAGGGGCAGAAGTTCCCTCGTACGCGGCTGCGGGCAATCGCAGAGGGAGAACCACGGCAGAGGCGGCGCCCGCTGCCGGCAACGGCATGCAATGGCTGTGTTCGGCAGAAACGCTTCTGATACGGCAATGCCCGCCGGGGAAACCGGCAGGCATTCATAGGAAACTCATTGCGTGGGGGGGAGAAGAACCTGCCGGTGCAGCGCCACTCCAGGAAGCGTAGCGAGGCACGGCCGGGATCACTCCGGATCGCTTACTCGATTTCGATCACAAGTTTCGCGAGCAGTCCCTTTCCCTTGGCATCGACCTGGAGATAATAGGTACCGGCATGGACCATCTCACCGGCCTCGGTGGTACCATCCCAGGTGATATCATGCTCGCCCGGTTCCCGCTCGCCATTAAACAGCGGTTTTACGAGGTTGCCTTCTGTGTCAAAGATGTTAATAGAGACTTTCATGGTAAGCCTTTGTGTGATCGATCGTGGATGATGGGACAACCGGAGTAGACGGATGCCACGATGATGACAGATGTGGAAGGAGGGCGTCCGCGGTAGCGCCCCGAACGGCTCATCGCCTGATGAGACCGGAATCGAAGGCGGCCCGCTACACAGCCGGCGGTTGCCCGCCAGCCGCAGGGAATGCAACACCGGGTTCCGTGGGGCCGACCGAACGATGGCCCCGGGAGCCCGGTATGGAGGGAAGTGCCGGATGCGGAGAACTGGAAGGACAGGACAGGTGCCCGTTCTTCATACAGATCCGGATCACAGAGGAGACCCGCTCCGATGGCACTGGGAAGAGTTCTGCGCACGTAGGGAGAACATGAGGATGCTGAAGGTACGGCCCGGCATACGGGCTCCTCTCCAACCACACCGGGACGACCGTTTGCAGGCCCTGGCGATCGGGGATGATGCCGCACTACGAATACGCGCGATTGGAGTTGATTCCGTACTGTCTCGTACGATGGTGCTGAATACAGTGGGATAGTATCGCTGGAATCATCCCCTATTTCGCACCGATTTTAATCGGACCCTGGTGAAACCCGCCGTGCTACCGGCAACGGAAAGATAATGCTCTCTACTGAAACGCAACAGATGGTATGACTAACTAGTATGTCACTGGTGAAACTTCTCTTTCGGCAAGGGATTTTTTTCCGTTGCAGGGAACTGTACGCACGTCCGGCATTTTTTCCCCGAAACGCCCGGTTCCCCCTTCCCCCATCGATATGCAACCGGAGGCGATGGAGTACCGCTCCGCGGCGAACACGGGCCGCATGGTGCCCATACCATCCTTTATGCTGCTCATCGGGCCAGAGTCCGGATAGTATCTCCGCGTACAATCAAGACATTTACGGCTGAAACGATATCGCGGCCGCTCACCCGAACCGGCGTTGGAAGAGGCAAATATCCGACATTCGGAGGGGAAAACCATAATTTTCCTGGAGGCGGCACGCATTCTACATTTGAAGATGGGAAATTCCGGTGGTTTATCGGCATCGTATTCTTCAGGTTCCCGATTCCCGCTCTTGCAGCAGAGATCCGGGAGCGATGCAGAACCCCCTTGCACGAGGAACGAAGGAGAACGGAAGGTGTGGCATCGCGATCCGCCCGATGCATCCGGGCCGCGAATTACGTGTTCCCTCACATATTCGCTCTCACATATTCATGATGAATTTTACCGGGAGCAGGAGGGCATCATAATGAGATCGTAAGGGGCTTCATGCTGCGGCTTTTTGTACAGGGAAATTTGGTGGTGCCTATCGCAAGGCAATTTTGTGGTGCCCATTTTTCCCGCGTCCCGCAACGTATATTATTCGGATGGAGAATAATTCCCGGAGCCACAACAATGTGTACGGAAAACGTACACTGCAAGCCATGCCTCATCGTCCCGGCAACTGTTCGAACCCTCCTCCCTCCTATCCCCTGCGCTCAGGGTGCATGGTACGCACCGTCCGCCGGCGATGCCTGCGGCGCTCCCGGTATGCCAGCAGCAGCCGCTGCCCCGCCACGCAGGCCGATACCCAGAACGACGCCACGAGAAATCCGGCGATGACATCGGTGGGCCAGTGAACCCCAAGATACAGACGGCTCAGGCCGATCATCACCGCTATCATCACCCCCGCCAGGGCAACACACCATCGCCAGATCTCCCCTTTGTTCTGAAGAACCAGCCACGCTCCCAGAAAGCCGAACAGGCAGAGCGAGCCGAGCGAATGCCCGCTCGGAAAACTATAGTTCAGTTCCACCGCCAGCGGCGTGAATACCTGCGGGCGCACCTGCTGGAACACGGCTTTCAATGTCAGCGTCAGCACGGTGGAGCCCAGCACGGTCACCAGCAGCGTGGAAACATCCACGAACCGGCGGCGCAGCAGAAGCCAGCCGCCGAACAGAACGGTGATAAGAGTGATGCCGTAGGCCGACCCGATCCACGAGAGGGTGAACGCGAGCTGATCCAGCGCCGGATTGGCAAACGAGTTGACGAACAGAAGGATCTCCCGGTTCATGGGGGCGAACTCCTGCTCCAGCACCTCGTCGGCAAGCCAGACGAAGAGCGCCAGCGATCCGGCAGCCACCATGAACGCCAGGATATAGAACCACCCCACAAGCTCCAGAAGGCGCTTGCGCATCGATAGCGGAATGGTCTGTGCCTCCGATGGAGGAGCCACAAGCGAACCGTTCCCTTCTCCCGGCACATTCTCTGCTCTGTTCATGGCACGTAGATCCGGCAACTGTTACTGAACGATTATCATGAGATGAACCACCAAGAGCATGCCGGGAAGCTCCCCTCCCCCCTGCGCCCCCCTCCGTGCGGCGCCCCGGCTCGGTTCTTGATGGAAGGAAGATAGGCAAAGACGAGTCTGCTTTATTCACATGCGTTATGATGACGATCATTCTGAATCCTGCCTCCGGACCGCAATCGCAAGGGGCACAGAGAGAGCAACTGGAGGAATTGCTCCGGAAGAACAACCTGGAGGCCGATATCCAGACCTGCGGCGATGGAAAGCCGATAGAATCGATCATACAGAAGGCGATACAACAGGGAAGCACGCGGATTGTGGCGGGTGGCGGCGATGGCACCATCAATGCCGTGGCCGGCGAGCTGGCCGGAACCGATCTGGAGCTTGGCGTGCTGCCGCTGGGAACATTCAACCATTTCGCCAAGGATCTCGGCATCCCGCTGGATCTGGAGGAGGCGGTGAAGAATCTGGCGGAGGGAACCGTCAGGAAGATCGACGCCGGGGAGGTGAACGGGCGACTGTTCATCAACAATTCCAGCCTGGGACTGTATCCCAGCATCGTCAAGCACCGCCAGCAGCAGCAGGAACGTCTCGGCCGGAGCAAGGGGCTGGCGCTGGTCTGGGCCACGTTTGCCATGCTGGGACGCTATCCCCAGCTGCGTGTCAAGCTGGAAGTGGATGGAAAGAAGATCGACCGGAAAACGCCCCTGGTCTTTATCGGCAACAACGACTATCAGCTGCAGGGATTCAGCATCGGCGAACGGACGGCGCTTGACCGGGGAGAACTCTGCATCTACGTGCCGCACAAGGTGGGACGCATGCGGCTGTTCTGGCTGACGATGACCGCGCTGTTCGGCCGCGTCAAGGACGCCGAGGATTTCGATGCCCTGCGCGCCCGCGAGCTCACGATCGAAACGCGGCGCAAGCGGGTGAGCGTGGCGGTTGATGGAGAAGTGACACGCATGGAAGCGCCGCTGCGGTACCGGATCTGCCCTAAAGCACTGAACGTGGTGGTGCCGGGGGAGTAGAAATTTTCGATTGACGATTTTCGATTTTCGATTGGAACGGAGTTGGTGGTCATGGAGTCCGGATGGAAAACGACATCAGGGAGAGCTCCGTATGCGATTCCCCTTCCCCTCTCTGCTACCAAGTACTTCGGCAAAAGTTATCTGACATTCTGTTGTTGTGTTGTCGCGGAGTTCCGGTGGGCGGCGCCTGCTGCTGCCAACGCGGGCGGAGTGGAACTACATGCGAACAGTACCGGGGATCTCAGGGAACGTATCCGTGGGTACGTAGAGCGGATTTAAATCGAGTTACGCCTTTTCAGACCAGGAAGAATGGGCCGCTCCTACGGAGCTTCCGGAAGCATTATCTAGTAGCCTCGAACTACAGAGGGGTGCCCCCTACGGGGGCCACAGCAGATTAACTACAGTGAAATCCGCTCAAACTATTCTCTATCAACAACTATCTACCGACTACTCTCTGCCGCGAGCATCGGATATACGAACATTCTGGCATGCGAACACTCATACATCTCTCCGATATTCATTTCGGCCGCGTGGATTATGCTACCGTGCAGCCTCTTGTAGAGACCGTCCAGGAGATCGCTCCCGATCTGGTGGTGATCTCCGGGGATCTTACACAGCGGGCACGCGCAGGCCAGTTCAAGGAGGCACGGGCGTTCCTGGAGTCGCTGCCGGAGCCGCAGATCGTGGTGCCGGGCAACCATGATGTCCCCTTCTACAATGTGGTGGCGCGCTTCCTGGCCCCGCTCGACAACTATCACCGCTATATCACCGAGGATATGACCCCCTATTACGGCGATGAGGAGATAGCCGTGCTGGGGCTGAACACCGCGCGTTCGCTCACCTTCAAGAACGGGAGGATCAACGAGGAGCAGGTGGCGCATATCAGAAAGAAACTCTACGCTCTGAAACCGGAGATCGTGAAGATCATCGTGACGCATCATCCGTTCGATCTGCCGCGGGAGTTCGATGAGGGGGACCTGGTGGGGCGGGCAGAAATGGCGATGGACACGCTGGCAGAGTGCGGGGCCGATCTGCTTCTGGCCGGCCATTATCATATCACCCATACCGGCGATACCGCCGCCCGCTACGATATCAACGGCTACGCTGCGCTGGTGGTGCAGGCGGGCTCGGCGACATCCACACGGGTGCGCGGCGAGCCGAATTCGTTCAACGTCATCCGTATCGAGCATCCGTTCGTGACCGTGGAGCGGATGCTCTGGCAGCGCGAGACCGGATCATTCAGACTGGATAGAATAGAACGGTTCGAACAGGGGGGAAAAGGATGGAGCCGGGTGCAGGGATGAGTCCATTTTCGATTGGCGATTTTCGATTTTCGATTGGGGGAAGAGCGTGGGTGGTGCGTCGTTGTTCTATCAGAAGGCCGCATGACGATTTTCGATTGGGGGAAGAACGTGAGTACCTGGGAGAACGTTTTCTGAGGTTCTTCTTCGGTGTTGTCGCGGAGTTTTACTGGGCGCCCCCTGCTGCTACGGTCGCGCACGGAGTAGAACTCCGCGCGAACAGTACCGGGGATATCAGAAAACAAATCTGTAGGTACTTAAGTGATCCGTCGCCATTCTATAGGAAGACGGGATAACTCTGGCAC
>JBMDXA010000005.1:0-1580 GCA_048594725.1 Candidatus Kapaibacteriota bacterium | reverse complement strand
CGGCTGCATGTTGTTGTGCGGCTGGCTTCCGCCTGCCAGGCCGATCGACTGCGGGTTCATCGTGGTGTTCGGCGCAACGTTGGTGAAGATGTTCTCGGTGCTTCCGCCGCCGAGGATATTGCCCTGGGCGGTGGGCATGTCACCGGCGCCGTTGAATGCCTGGAGCGTATGGTTGTGCATCGGCATTTCGGTGCTGATGAGCGTATGATTCTGCTCGCCGGCGGATTCGCCCATGGTACGCGGGGTGAGCCCCGGTCCCTGTCCCTGGTGCATCGGAACGCGTCCGCGCAGGTCGGGCAGGGCGAAGGTGGTCGGTCCGTTGCCGCCGACGGCGACGCCGAGCAGGGAGAAGAGCGCGGTGTTCTGTGCGATCGGGAGGATCTGCCCATCGCAGGTGGCGTAGCCGCGCGGTGCGAAGTTGAAGCCGGTCGTGATGATCTGTCCGATAAATGGTTCTGCCATGATTCTTTCTACCTTGGTTGAAATATCTGTATGGGAGTGATGTGGCATATCACTCATTGATGCCCCTCCACGCAGATGCCGGGTGGAGGGTGATTGGTACGACCGCTTAGTTACGCGACGGGAAAATGCCCTGCAGCGCGATGCTGAAGCTGATAACCAGATACGGCTGCATGTTGTTGTGCGGCTGGCTTCCGCCTGCCAGGCCGATCGACTGCGGGTTCATCACGGTGTTGGGCCCAACGTTGGTGAAGATGTTGTCCGTGCTTCCGCCGGAAAGAGTATTGCTCTGGGCGGTGGGCATGTCGCCGGCGCCGTTGAATGCCTGAAGCCCGTGGGTATGCATCGGCATTTCGGTGCTGATGAGCGTGTGCGTCTGCTCGCCGGCAAGCTCGCCCATGGTGCGCGGGGTGAGTCCCGGTCCCTGTCCCTGATGCATCGGAACGCGTCCGCGCAGGTCGGGCAGCGCGAAGGTGACCCGGCCGTCGCCGCCGTAGGTGGTGCCGAGCAGCGAGAAGAGCGCCGTATTCTGTGCGATCGACAGGATCTGCCCGTCGCAGGTGGCGTAATTGCGCGGCGCGAAATTGAACGCGGTCAGGATGATCTGTCCGATAAATGGTTCTGCCATGATTCTACCTTGTGATTTGAAGGTTGCCATCGATGAGCGATATGGCGTATCGCCCAGCGATGCTCCTCCGCAATCGATTCCTTGGATCGAGGAGGATGAATAGTGTGCATTGCGTTTTCCGCCACATTTCATAGCAATGAACTGCGGCGCCGTACGCGCTCGGCTATCGGAGAGAGTGGAGGGATTGTGCGGCATCAGAGCGCGGGCAACGGTGCGAGAAGGGGGGCTGTGCGCCACTGTCTCTGATGCGAGGGAACGGACCTGTTCCGGCACGGCGATGCTGCGCCGGGACCGGACGATCGGGCCTGCGGAGATACTTCTATCCTCTTAGTTGCGCGAGGGGAAGATGCCTTCCAGCGCAATGCTGAAGCTGATAACCAGATACGGCTGCATGTTGTTGTGCGGCTGGCTTCCGCCTGCCAGGCCGATCGACTGCGGGTTCATCGTGGTGTTCGGCGCAACGTTGGTGAAGATGTTCTCGGTGCTTCCGCCG
>JBMDXA010000049.1:0-13652 GCA_048594725.1 Candidatus Kapaibacteriota bacterium | reverse complement strand
GGGGGGGCGGGTGGTGGGGGTGGCCCCGCGGTGTCCACCTCGGGCCCCCCCCCACCATGCTTTTCTGCATATGGGCTCAATCGGGACGATGAATTCGCGACGCCACCACATGCCATCCCGGAACACTGCCGGAGCTGACTGCCGAAGCAGCGCTATCGGTTCATCAGAGCTCATCGCCTCATCACTCACTCCGTATCCCCATCACTCCGTATCGCTTTCATCTCCCTCATCTGCCATTCTCTTCTTCGCTTGGCTCCGGGTTCCCGGACTCTTCTCTTCCAATCGAACATCATCAGCCGGATATCCTCGTGACCTTCTCTCCCTCACGGTAGTCATACTTACAACGAGGGGAATCGTTTCCGGGGGAGCGGCGAAATCTGTATCATCGCTACGCCTCTGCCGGTATCGCCCCGATCTCCGCAGCATCTGCCGCGGCCGGCCTGATTCCGGCCGGTGCGCCCCATCTGCGTTCCGCTCCATAATCGGGTATCGATACGCCTATGACCAACTGCTACCGACGACGCACCATACATACCGGCCATCGCGCGGGGGGGGGGCTTCTGTTCTGCCTGTGCGCGATGCTGTTTCTGGTATCGCTCTGCGGGGTGGGGCATGCCCAGACGGCATCGCCGTACGGGCGGCAGTTCTTCATCGCCTTCCCCGACACCGTGCGCCACCTGGCCCCGAAGGCCAGCAGCGAGCTGTCGGGGCCGCTCAGCCGGCTGATCTTCTTCAGCCTGGACACGGCCACGGTCACCGTCAGGTCGCCGAAGTTCTCCACCAGCTTCACGGTCTATCCGCAGTCCTCCTACGTGCTTCAGGTTCCGCCGATCTATGCCGACGAGAGCGGCAGGCTTCAGCAGAACGTCTACCAGGTCAATGCCACCAGCGATATCTCTGTCTACTGTTATTTCGCCACGCCGTTCGGCGGGGAGATGTATACGGCGCTGCCGGTGTCGAGCTGGGGGACGGAATATTTCGCGATGACCCATGCGCGGCAGGGGCTCACCGATATCGCCTATACCGGCGCCGAGGAGAGTTTCCGGTACTTCAACGCCGCATCGCAGATCGTCATCATCGCCTCGCAGGTCACCCAGGTGACGGTCCGTTCCACCGCCGATATCGGCACCCTGCGCACGCGGCGCTTCGAGATGCTGGAGGGGGATGTGATGCTGTTGAGCGCCGACACCAGCGCGCTGGTCCCCGACAATGGCGATCTCTCCGGCACGATCATCACGGCCAGCCGCCCGATAGGGGTGATAAGCGGCAATGCCAGGATGACCAGCGCCCCGTATGTCACCCCTCCGGATGTGGACAGCCCGCTGGAAAATTCCGCCATCGAATGGCTTGCTCCCACGCGGGCGCACGGCACCAGATTCGCCTACCGGCCGCTTTCACCGATCGATCACTCCAGAGCCAACGAGATCATCCGTGTGTACGCAACCGCCCCTGGGGTGACGCAGATACGGAACTCCGCCTCCGTCACCCAGTCGGTGCCGCAGGGATCGTACGTGCAGTTCAACTCCATCCAGTTCTCCAGGCCCAGGCAGGAGCCCACCTTCGAGATCAGCACCGACAAGCCGGCCGAGGCGATGGTGATAAGCGCCCCGTATGCCCGATTCACCGATACCACGCTCTCGGTGGATTTCTCCCAGTTCCTCTGGGGGGCGGCGATGTCCGAGCTGCTGCCGCACGAGCGCTGGACGGCGTATGCGCGGTTTCACTCCCCGGAAGTCCCGGTCGATTACGAGCATTACATCTCTATCGTCGCCGATTCCGCAGCCGATGTCCGGCTGGATGGGAGGGAGGTGGATTTCGGCGGGCAGGTGGTAGCGGGTTCCTCTATCAAGCATATAAAAATAGTGGTGGGGGATGGGGATCATACCATCTATTCGGCCAATGGAACCTTCACGGCGATAGCCTACGGCCATGTGCTCGGGTTCGAGGACTACAGGCCGGTGAAGGCCGGGCGCCCCACGCGCGAATCGCTCGGCGAGCCGCTCGGGGAGCCGGCGGGGAGGCATCCATCGGTCTATCTGGAACGGATGGCGCTGGCCTATGCCTATCCGGTGGCCGGGGTGGGAACGTACGGGCGGGACTCGCTGGTGCTTCGCCGGGTGGATGATTGCGATTCCACCGTGGCGATCCTTGAACGCCCGCAGGGGGCGTGGGTGCTGGGGGTGACGCACGTGGAGATCCTCGCGGATTCGGCCAACGCCGATATCGTGATCGACACCCTCCGGGATCAGGGGGGAGAGGCGGGATACCGGATCAGGTTCATGCCGCGCGACCGCGCCATTCCGGCGCGCGCCACGGTGGTGGTGACCGGGGATTCCGGAAAGCGCTGGGAGATCCCCTATCTGTACGAGCCGGCCGCGCTCGTGGCGGCTCCCAACCCGCTCGATCTTCTGAACGTGCCGATCGGCCTGCCCCGCCGCGAGACGATCGTGCTGGGGAATACGGGATCGGGGCGGCTCAGGATCATCTCGGCCCGGCTGAAAAACGGCTCCGCCGGATTCTCCCTGCCGGGAGGGACCACCTTCCCCGATACGCTCGATCCGCTCGGGAGCGGCGCCGTGGAGGTGGAGTTCATCGGAACGGTGCCGGGGAGCAGCTATGCCGATACGCTGGTGATAGAAACCCCCTGCTTTACCCTGCTGGTGCCGCTCGCCGCGCGCACGCGCGAGCTGATACCGGAGCCCAGCCCGGAGCTTACCGGCTACGACTGGAAGGAGCGGTGGCTGACGCCTGCCAACGAGTGTACCAAGGGGGATACGATCCGCTACCGGGCCGAGGTGCTCATCACCAATTCTGGGGAGGCGCCGTTCCAGGTGCTCTCGCTCGATCTGGCCGGCGCGGATGCCGATGCCGGGATCTTTCAGCTCGGGACCGCACCGGCGCTGCTGCCGGGAGAGCAGGTCACCTCCGGGGAGGCACGGTATCAGGAGGTCTTCTTCCTGCCGCGCGACGAACGGGCCTACTCCTGCACCATCCGGCTGATTACCACCGGCGGGGATACCGTGGTGCGGACGCTGGAGGGGGTCGGCATAGAGTCGCATGTGCGTGCCGCCGATACCGATTTCGGGCGCACGCTCTTCAGTGCGGGGGTGGGAGTGCAGGGGGAGAGCCGGGTGACCGCGCTCCCCACACGGCCGTTGACGGTGACGGGCTTGCGGATCGCCGGACCCGGCGCCGCCGATTTCGCTTTCGATGCCGGGTTCACTCCTCCCGATCCCGCGCTGCCGGCCACCTGGTGGCATCTGGCTCCGGGGGAGAGCCGGGCGGTGCCGCTTCTGTTCACGCCATCGGGTTCCGGGGAGCGGAGCGCCGAGCTGCTGGTGCTGGGGGATCACGCCATCTGCGATGATTCCACGGGGCTGCTGCGGGGGGCCACCTTTATCATCGTTGCCGGTGTGACGGGGGATACGCTCTTCCGTTGCGGCGATTCCACCGGGTTCGTTACCGTGAGCAACGTCGGCTCCGAGGCGTTGCAGGTGGCCGATATCATCCTGCGCGACGGGGCCGGCGGCGCGTTCCGGCTCGATCTTCCACTCCTGCCGTTCACCCTCGGCGCGGGGGAATCGCGCCGCATACCAGTGGTGCTCCTCTCGGATGCTCCGGGGCGTACCGGGGCCACGGTGCTGGTGGCGCTCCGCAGCGCCGACGGCTCCGCCGATCTGGGGGTGATGGAGGCCGCGCTGCTGGGGATCAACGAGGGGATAAGCGCCCCGGCCTCCATCGGGAGGGATTTCGTGGTGCTGCCGGGAGAGCGGGTGGTGGCGCCGGTAGTGCTGGATGCGCAGGTCGATGATGCCGCCATCACCGGGATTCTCTTCTCCATCACCTACGACCGTACGATGCTCCTGCTGGATAATGCTTCCGGGGGCGGGCTGGCCGCGATGCTGGCCGGCACCAGGCTGCAAGGATGGAGCGCCGTTGTGGAGGAGGCGCGTCCGGGAAGTTTCCGGGCGCGGTTCAGCGCTCCTCCGGGAGAGACGCTCCGGGGAACCGGTCCCCTGCTGAACCTGGAGTTCAGGACGTTTCTCGGCAGTGCCGTCATAAGCGAACTGCCGTTCACGCTGAGCGGATCGGGAGGGCGCTGCCTGATGGTGAATCCGCATCCCGGTCTTATCCGTCTGGATTCCATCTGCGGCCTGGGCTACAGGCTGATAGAGCTTACCGAATCGGGCTACGCGCTGGATGGAAATCATCCCAACCCGTTCAATCCCAGCACCGTCATCGAGTTCTCGCTGGGGCTGGATGCCCGCACCATCGTGACGGTGCATGATGCGGCCGGGCATCAGGTTGCCACGCTGCTGGACGAACCCCTGATGCCGGGACGGTATCAGGTGCGCTGGGATGCGTCAGGCCATCCCTCGGGGCTCTACTACTGCACGGTAGCTTCCGGGATGTGGCAGAGGGGAGTGTGGATGGTGCTGGCGAAGTGAGGAGATGGGGGGGAGGATTTTCGATTTACGATTTTAGATTTTCGATTGGGGATTGGATACCTGATAGACCCAGCCATGGCAGATGTATCACGGGAAGCCACGAAGGCGCAAAGAAAGACATCTTCTTTGCGCCCTCGCGGCTTCCCGTGGGATTCTTCAGAGATTGAGTACTCGGGGGCACTGGAGTATATAATCGCCTTAACGATTTCCGATGAGCGCGGATTTCAATTGAGGTACGCTCTTTCAGCACCGGAGGAAAGGGCGCTCCTCCGGAGCTTCCGCTGTACCTCCTGAGAGCCATACTCCAGCCCCCATCCCCTCTACTTCTCCTCCCCGTCCATCATCAGATCGATGACTTCCTGGAGTCTTCTGATGCTGATCGGTTTGGTGAGATGCTCGAAGAATCCCGCATCTCTGCTCCGCTGTACGTCCTCCTCCATGCCGTAGCCGCTCAGGGCTATGGCCTTGATACGGCGTCCCTGTTCGGCCAGTGCGCGCACCACATCGATGCCGGTGCCGTCCGGCAGGCCGATATCGCTGATGATGAGATCCAGCTCCTCGCGGGCGATCACATCCAGCGCGGTCTGAACGCTCTGCGCCACCGAGATGGCATAACCCTTCCGTTCCAGAAGCATCTGGATCACCTTCCGGGTATCCTCGTGGTCGTCGATGACGAGGATGCGCAGCGGGGGGCGCTCCTGTTCCGGCTGATGATTGGCCTCGCCGCCGGGCGCTTCGCCGGGGGCCGCCGGGGAGAGCGCAAGTTCCACCGTGAACGTGGAGCCCTTGTCGGTGCCGTCGCTGGCGGCATGCAGGCGCCCGCCGTGCATATCCACGATCGCCTTGCTGATGGCAAGGCCCAGTCCCAGCCCGCCGAACCGGCGGGTGATGGTGGTCTCCCCCTGCTCGAACGCATCGAAGATGCGCGGGAGGATATGCTCCTCGATGCCGATGCCGGTATCGGTGATGGAGATCTCCAGGCGGTCCGGCTGAACGATACGCGAGCGTATCGAGAGGGTGCCGCCGGAGGGGGTGAACTTCACGGCGTTCTTCACCAGGTTCCAGATCACCTGCTGCAGGCGGGAGGGGTCGGCATGCACATGATGGCGGTGCGCATCCAGTTCCACCCGCACCTGCATGCGCTTGGCGCTGATATCATCGCGGCAGTTCTCCAGCACGTGATGCACCAGCGCGCGCATATCCACCGGCTGGATGCTCAGCTTGAGTTTCCCCTTGCTGACGCGGGTAAGGTCCAGAAGATCATCTATCAGGCGCGCCTCCAGCTCCACGTTCCGGCGGATGATCTCCAGCAGCGCGCGCGTTTCCGGCTGCAGCTGTTCCTGTTCCTCGATGGCGAAGAGGCTTGCCAGCACCGGCGTCAGGGGGGTGCGAAGCTCGTGGCTGAGGGTTGCCAGAAACTGGTCCTTGGCGCGGTTGGCGGCCTCGGCCACCTCCTTGGCGCGTTGCAGCTCCAGCTCGTACTCGCGCCGCTCGGTGGCATCGCGCATGATCTTGGAGAAGCCCCGCAGATTTCCCTCGTCGTCGTACAGGGGGGTAACCACGCCGCTTGCCCAGAACAATCCGCCATCCTTCCGGATGTGCCATCGTTCATCCTCGGCGCGCCCCTCGGTCCGGGCGGTGCGGAGTTCCTGTTCCGGCTTATGCTCGGCCACATCGGCGGCCGTGAAGAAGACCGAGAAATTTCTGCCGGTGATCTCCTCCTCGCGGTAGCCGAGAATACGTTCGGCGCCGGAGTTCCAGCTTGTCACCATCCCGCCGGGGTCCAGCATCAGGATGGCATAATCGCGTGCCCCCTCCACCAGCAGGCGAAATCGTTCCTCGCTTCCGCGGAGTGCCTGGCCGGCCTGCAGCAATGCCCGCCGTTCCTCCGCCTCGCGCAGGGCGCGTTCGATGGCGGGGACCAGATGCTGCAGCCGCTGCTTCACCACATAATCGGTTGCCCCCTTCTTCAGCATATCGATGGCGAGTTCCTCGCCGAGCGTTCCGGAGACGAAGATGAAGGGGATATCGGGAACCAGTTCGCGGGCGATCGCCAGGGCGGAGAGGCCATCGAAGGAGGGGAGGGCGTAATCGGCGAGGATCAGGTCGAAGGAGGCGGTTTCCAGAGCATGGCGGAATGCCTCCCCGGTTTCCACGCGGATCACCTCGCATGCGAACTCCGCATCGGCCAGGGTGGCGAGCGTGAGCTCCGCATCGAGCGGGCTGTCTTCCAGAAGGAGGATGCGCAATACGTTCATGAATCCGGGTTGCTCAATCACAGTAAAGAAGGGGATGGGGAGGGAACCCATCGATCATCATCGGAATCGCTGCCGTTGCCGGGGTTACTGGCGGTAGGGGACTGCTCCCGGCGGGGGCTGGTTGATCACCGCCCAGAAGAGCCCCAGCTCCTTGATGGCGTTGACGAACTCGCTGAAGTCCACCGGCTTCACCACATAGGCGTTCACCCCCAGGTTGTAGCTGCGCAGCAGATCCTGATCCTCGCGCGAGGAGGTGAGCATCACCACCGGGATCATTTTCAGATCCGGGTCGGCCTTGAGCCGTTCCAGCACTTCCAGCCCGTCGATCTTCGGCAGCTTGATATCCAGCAGCACCACCGCCGGGTGCCCGGCCGTGCGCATCTTGAAGATGCCCCGCTGATGCAGGTAATCGAGTGCCTCCTCCCCGTCGCGCGCCACCACCACCTCGTTTGCCAGCCGGTTTTCCGCCAGAGCCGCGAGCGTCAGTTCCACATCGTTCGGGTTGTCCTCTACCAGCAAAATCCTCTTAAGCTCCGCCATCGGTTGCTCCTGACCCTGAAATTGGAAGAGAAAAATAGAATGTCGCGCCGCGGTCCACCTCCCCCTCCGCCCAGATCCGCCCGCCATGACGTTTGACGATGCGATGAACATTCGCCAGGCCGATTCCGGTTCCCTCGAACTCCTCGGCGCGATGCAGCCGCTGGAATACACCGAACAGCTTGCTTACATAGCGCATATCAAACCCAACGCCATTATCGCGGATAAAGAAGATAGTCTCCCCATTTTCCTGCCGGCTTCCCATTTCGATGATGGCTTCCGGGCGCGTCCGGGTGTATTTGACGGCGTTGGAGATCAGGTTCTGGAGCGCGAGGCGGAGCATGGAGGGATCGGCCTGCACCTTCGGCAGCCGCTCGATATGCCAGTCGATCGTGCGCCCCTCGGTCTCCTGCTGGATGGTATCGAGCACATCGCGCACGATATCGTTGGTATCCACCACGGTGCGGCGCATCTCGGTGCGCCCCATCTGGGAGAAGGAGAGGAGATTGTCCACCAGCGTTCCGGCATAGCGTGCCGAGTCGGCGATGGTCTTCAGATAATGCAGGCTGGACTCATCCAGCGTCCCCTTGGTGCGGCGTTCCAGCAGATCGGCAAATCCGACGATATGACGGAAGGGGGCGCGCAGATCGTGCGAGACGGAATAGGAGAATGCCTCCAGCTCGTGGTTGGCCGCCTGGAGCTGGGCGGTTCGTTCCAGTACCCGCTGTTCCAGCGTTTCGTTCAGGCGGCGGACCTCCTGGCGGGAACGTTGCAGCTCGGTGATATCGCGGAACACCAGCACCGCCCCCACCACCACCTCATCGATCATGATGGGGGAGGTGGAGCAGAGCACGGGGATAGGAGCGCCATTGCCCCGCACGAACTCATCCTCATGGTTGCGCACTACCGTGGCGCCCGCCAGCACCTCGTGCGCTCTGCCGGGAAGCTCCCCGTTCTCCGGGGTGCCCGGTTTGAACGTGCCTGCCAGAGGCGCCCCGTGCAGCCCGCCCGGCGTGGCCC
Source organism: Candidatus Kapaibacteriota bacterium (assembly GCA_048594725.1). Classification (GTDB taxonomy): domain Bacteria; phylum Bacteroidota; class Ignavibacteria; order OLB7; family OLB7; genus JAFDZV01. Next base: position 5,389 of record JBMDXA010000049.1, on the reverse strand, counting down.
CGGCAATCGCCTCGGCGGCGGGGTTGGCATAGGTGATGATTCCTCCGGTATCTATCACGCAGAGACCCTCGGCCATGCTGCCGGTGACGGTCCTGGTGAAATCCAGCTGGTAGCGGAGGTTCTCCTCGGCTGCCTTCCGGGTGCTGATATCCATCGTCACCCCCCGCATGCCGGCCGGCTGCCCGTGTTCATCCCGTATCACCACCGAATGCGATTCGGCCCAGACCACGCGGCCATCGCGGGCGATCCAGCGGAACTGGCTTACTCCTCCCACACCGGAGCTGAAGATCTCCTCGTACTCCTGCCCGGCCCTCTGGCGGTCCTCCGGGTGGAGTATCGTCAGCCAGAAATCGGGGGCCTGCATCCACTCCTCGGCGGTGTAGCCCAGCATGGTTTCCACATAATCGCTCACATAATCGATATGCTGCGCCCCTTCATCCGGCGCCCGCCACGACTCCCATACCAGTCCCGGTATGTTGCTGATGATGCTGCTGAGACGGCGGCTCTGGTAATCTACCAGGGAGATGAGCTGCGCGGATTCCCGTTCGGCATGTTTTCGTTCGCTGATGTCGCGGATGACATGGATATAGAGTTTCTGCTCCATTACCGAAAAGAGCCTGCTGCTCGCCTCCACCGGGAAGGTGCTGCCATCGCTCCGGCGATGCTCCGCCTCGAAGATGGCGCCGTCGCCGGCGGTGGAGCCATCGGCCTGGCGGGCGTCCTCCGGGGAGCGGAGATCGCGCAGATTCATCCCCGCCAGCCTCTCCATGGGGTAGCCGTAGATGAGCGCCGCCTGCCGGTTGGCCGCCAGAATGGTGAACTCCGCGTTGAACAGCAGCATGGCGTCGCTGGTGACCTCGAAGAGGGTGCGCCAGAGCTGTTCGGATTCCCGGAGGGCCTTCTCGGTCTTCCGGATGCGCACCAGCGCCTCCACGCGGGCTATCAGTTCCCGGTTCTGGATGGGGCGGGTGATATAGCCGTCGGCGCCGGCCTCCAGGCCGTGCACCTGGCTCTCCGAGGAGATCTCCACGCCGGAGAGGAGCACCACGAAGGTCGTTTTCAGTTCCGGATCGGCCTTGATCTGCCGGCAGATATCCAGTCCGCTGATATTCGGGAGCTGAACATCCAGCAGGATGATATCGGGGCCCTCCTCCTGCACCAGGCGCAGGCACTCGGTGCCGGTGGGGGCTTCCAGCACGTCATAGCCGGCGTTTCGCAGCATGCGTGCGACCGCGTGGAGCATCGGCGGGTTGTCATCGACAACCAGTATTCTGGTACGATCGTTCACGTGCTATTCGGTTCCCTGATGATCCTTTCCGGCAGTTGCGGGGCCCCCCTCCCGAACCGGAGGGGCAAAGGCATTCCCCGGGAGCGATACGTAAAACGCCGATCCGCTCCCCTCGGCGCTTTCGATCCAGATCCTCCCTCCATGTCCCTGCACGATACGTTTGACGATCGCCAGCCCCAGGCCGGCCCCCTGCTCTCCCATGGTGCTGCGGGCGGCAGCCTGGGTGAACGGCAGGAAGATCCGTTCCAGATCGCCGGAGTTGATGCCGGGGCCATGATCGCGCACGGAGATGCGGGCTTCCTCCTGGGCGTACGCCAGGTGGACTTCGATGGACGTGCCTGGGGGGGAGAACTTAATGGCGTTGCCGATCAGGTTGTTGAGAACCTGTTCGATCTTGTGACCATCGAGAATAAGTTCCGGGATGGGTTCATCGTGGCGAAGGAGGATCTGAATCCTCTTTTTCTCGGCAAGGATGCGATTCCGCGCGACGTTCATCCGGACCAGACCAAGCAGGTCCACCACCGAGAGGTCCAGTTCGAGCTTGCCGTTCTCGATCTTGGAAATATCCAGCAAATTATTAACCAGTTCCAGCATGAACTCGCTGGACGACTGGATGATCTTCAGAAAATCGAGCTGATCGGCCTCCAGCACGGTGGCCGATTCCTCCAGAAGAAAGCCGCTATAGCTCAGAATCACGCTCAGCGGATTGCGGAGGTCGTGCGCGGCCATGCCCAGAAACTGGTTCTTCACATCGTTCAGCCGCTCCAGCTCCGCATTCTTCTTTGCAAGCTCCCGTTGCGTAGTAGCAAGTTCGTTGTTCAGCCGCGAAAGCTCCTCGTACAGATCCGGCTCGCGCGGGGCGGCGGCGCGCTCCTGCATGATCTGGTCTTTCAAGGTCTGGCGCAACAGGTTCATCTGCTCGTTGTTGATCTTCATCAGCTCGTCGTACAGCATGGCGATATCGGTGCGGGAGTGCGCTCCGACCACCAGAAGATGATCCTGGAGCATTCCCCCCGCGAAATACAGGGGGAGCACCTCGTCGCCGGCCTTCACGTTCAGCACCCAGTTGAACGCCGCCTGTTTGCGCCAGAGTTCCTCCAGAAACCCGAACCCCTTCTGCACCGATGAGCGCTCCAGAAGCGAGGGGAACATCTGGCCGGGGCGGATGCCGGCGGTGATGCCCACCTCATCGCGAAGCACTTCAATGATGGCTCCATCCTGAGAACAGGTGAATGCCACGCCGGTGGCCGGGCGCAAAAGGGTCATCGTTCCCCTCCGGCGGCGAACAGGGTTCCGGCCAGTGCGATCGCCTCGTCGGCGCTCCGGGCGCAGCCGTCGGCGCCGATCGTCTGCCAGAGATCGGGGGCGGCGTTGAACGGATATCCCCCCACGATGATCTTCACATGGGCGCACGCGGGGTTCTTCCGTACCGCCGCTATCAGCTCGGCCACGCCACGAACATGCACGGTGATGGTTGCGGAGATTGCCAGCAGATCGGCGCGGCGCTCGATCACGGCTCCCACGATCCCCGCTATCGGGTTGTTCGCTCCCAGATAGAAGGTATCCCAGCCTTCCATCTCGAAGAAGTCGGAGATCATCCGCACCCCGATCTCATGCAGGTCGCCGCCGATGCAGGCGGCCACCATGGTGCGCCCGTTCTTGGCGGTGGAGAAGATATGCGGATAGAGCTGCGACATGATGAGCTGCGTGGCGGCGGTGCAGTAGTGCTCCTGCGCCACGGTGATCCGGTTGAGCTGCCAGAGCCGGCCGATCTCCCGCTGCGACTGCTGGAACACCTCAAGGTAGATATCGCGCACGCTGGTTCCGGCGGCCACCGCATCCAGGATCAGGCGGCTTGCCAGATGGCGTTCCCCCCGCAGAAGCGCCTCCAGATAGCTGTTGGCAAGGGGGGTGAGGGTGTTCTCGGCGATGATATGGCTGGGAGGTTCCTCCGGCACATCGGGCAGCCCGGCTATGCCGGCATCGATGAAGGCGGCGGCGGTATCGCTCAGATCCTCCGGGAGTTCCGAGGCTATCACCCTGCGCATCACCTGGAGATTTTCATTCAGATCCTTTTCCGGCACCCCCCGGCCGGCAAGCATCACCTTGGCCCACGCCACATAATCGGCAAAGAGGGCGGGCATGTTGTTGGCGATCGCCTCCGAGAGATAGGAGAGATGGAACCCCGCGTCTTCGTAGCAGCGCGTCCGTCCTATCGGGCCGTAGCGTGCATCCAGTTCCGGATGCGCCTGGAAATGTGTTTCGGTGATGAGAGTTGCCAGCCGGTGGCGGCGCTCGTCAAGCGCCCGGCTTACCGAGAGGTTGATAGGTTGGGACATAGCGGAGCGATCTCCTAGGAGCAGACATGTTCGAAAAACCGGATTTCCGTCCCCTTCGGATCGAGCCGCAGCCCTTTGGGGATGCCGCGATGGGAATCGCGGTAGGTATGGCCGTGATGCCATGCCCGGTAGCTCCCCTCATCGGTCCAGTAGGTAAGCAGCCAGATCTCCTCCGGGGCGTCCAGCGGGCTGATAACCTCCATCCGGAGAAATCCCGGGGCATCGTCCACCATATGGGGCCGGTCGCGGAATGCGTCCTTCACCTCGGCGTTCATCCCGTTGGCTATCCTGAAACGGCTCATCGCCACGAACGCCGGCGCACAGGCCACGGCCGCTGCTACCGCCGCCGTCTGATAGTGCATGGAGTGGGAATCTGCGGGGATGGTGATCTCGCGATCCATATCTTCTTCGGTCTGCACCATAGGTATCCTTCATTCACATGGTGGATACCGCGCTCTGCTGCAAGAGGGCAGGGAGGTATCCGTAAATCCGTACCGGCCAATACTACACAAAACCGCCGAGGAGACAAGCAGGGTTAGGCCATATTTTACCCCGGTTGCGCCATTATCCTTCGAATATGAGCGGGAAAAATTGCTACGATGCCGGGCCATCCCGGTGCGCATGGCCGGAACTGATGTGCCCGGTAACGGGATGATTCGTACCTTCCCTCCCTTCCCGCTCCCGCTGGCGAGCCTCCGGACTCTCCGGAAGAAAAGTGCGCATGTATGTGCAATTCCCGCGGCTGGCGGCATCTTAACCCTTGTCTGACGGTTCAATATTTCCACCTCCCATCGTCGCGGACGCCGATAGCGCTCTATCGTGGTAATCCATCCAGGGATGGTGTAGTGCCTATGCTCCGCATGATAGAGGCGGGATAGCTCGTGTAGCGCCATGCACCACATCCGTTCCCGGCGGAGTCCCCCTGGGGAATACCGGCCGATAACGATTTTCTGCTGAGCATACGGGGGCGTTCGCCAGGATGCCATGCCGGGGTTCCCTTGAACCGCCTGGGGACAAATCCATCGTTTCCATACCATCATTTACTATCGTTACCGTCATGAACGTCGCGAAGATTTCAACGGTGGCTGCTCTGATTCTCGTGGTTGTCGGTACCGACCTCCATGCCGGGGGGCCGTGGGCGCAGAAGAAGGGGAAAACACGCTTCACCTTCGGATACAGCCGCAAGACCGCCGGGACTCTCTGGAGGAACGGTGTTCTGGAAATACAGCCTGACAGCACCCTGGTCGATGGCCTGTTCCACGATTTCCAGTATGCGTATCTGGGGTTCGAGGCCGGCATCATCGACAATCTGGAGCTCTCCGGGACCATCAATTATCTCTGGGGCTATGAGCGTGCGCGCAGCAACCCGAATACCGGGCAGGCTATGCCGGCCTACTGGGAGCTGAACCAGGGCTTCACCGATTCCTGGCTGAACCTGAAATACCAGTTCCTGGAAGGGGAGTATCCGATGGCGGTGATGGTCTCCAGCCGCTTCCCCGATCTGTACGACGAGCCGGGGCATGTCTATACCCGCTACGTCACCCGCACCTACAACAAGGCCATCGATACCATCGGGGTTGATGGCGCCGATACGGTGATGAACCGGAGCACGAAGATCGTGGAGCCCACCTCCGAGTGGCGCGGGCTGCTGAAGCGCGATCTCGGGATTCATCTGCTGGCCGGCCATTCCTTCGGCACCGAGGGCTATATCCAGGCAATGCTCGCCTACAATTTCCGCCAGGATGCCTTCGCCGACCAGGTG
>JBMDXA010000048.1:0-1625 GCA_048594725.1 Candidatus Kapaibacteriota bacterium | reverse complement strand
TGGGCTGTAGGGGGAGCCTTGAGTGGGGAGCGGTTAGGGGCCCCCACCCCTCCCCCGACCCCGCTCCCCGGCAGGGAGAGGGGACTACGCGGTGCGGTCTGGTCCCCCTCGCCCCGGTTGGGAGAGGGCCAGGGTGAGGGTGCGGTCTGATCCCCTCACCCTCCTCAAGGCTCCCCATACAACCCAATCAGCCGGCGCACCACGCCATTAGTCCAGCCGAAGCCATCCTGCAGCGGATACTCACCCCCGCCCCCTTCGCGCGGGGTACTGCTGGCGATATGGTACTTCTCAATCAGCTTATGATGGGTCTTATAAAAATGGTTCACCGTATGCAGCCAGCTCCAGGCGATTTCATCTCCGAGGGAGTCGTTGCCATACTGCTTGAACCCCTGAATGGCCATCCACTGCAGCGGCGCCCAGCCGTTGGGTTTATCCCACTGTTCGCCGGTTTCGTACTCGGTCGCCAGAATCCCCCCCGGCGTGAGCAGACGTGCTTTAACCGCATCAGACAGCCGTTCAGCCTGCTCATGGGTCGCCATACCGACATACAGCGGCACAATGCTGGCGGCGGAAAACAGCGCCATCACTTCGCGTCGCCAGTCATAATCCCGGTAGCAGCCGTTCTCTTCATCCCACAGATAGCGGTTCACCGCGGCCCGGCGATCGCTGGCTTTCTGGCGGAACAGGTCGGCCGTCTCTTTATCCCCTTTCGATGCCGAGATATTGGCGATCGCACTCTCCAGCTTGAACAGGAAGGCGTTCAAATCGATGGGGATAAACTGCGTTGTGCGGATACTGGCAAGCCGACCCGGCTCGCGCAGCCAGCGGGACGAGTAGTCCCAGCCGGAGGCCGCACCCGCACGCAGGTCGCGATACACTTCATTCGGTGGACGTCCGGAGTGACGGGCGGTTTCCACGTCCTCAATCCAGGATTCGTCGCGCGGGGTGTCACGGTCATCCCAGTAGCGGTTTAGCAACGAGCCATCCGGCATGCGCACGGCGCTGCGGTAAGCCTGGTTAAGCAGCAGCGACTCCGCCCCGTCCATCCAGAAGGCGTGCTCCATTTTGAGGTGCTCAAGGTATCGTTTCGCACCGCGCACGCCATCCTCCTCAAACAGCTCCACCATCAGGGCAAAGACCGGCGGCTGAGAACGGCTGAGGTAATAGGTACGGTTGCCGTTAGGGATATGGCCGTAGCGCTCAATCAGCCACGCGAAGTTATCCGCCATACACTTCAGCAGATCGTTGCGCCCACTCTCCGCCAGACCCAGCATCGAGAAGTAGGAATCCCAGTAGTAGGTCTCGCTGAATCGCCCGCCGGGAACGATATCGGCCTGCGGCAGGGCCAGCAGGGAGGACCAGGGAATATGGTCCTGCGGCTCGCGCGTCAACACCGGCCACAGATTATCAATGTGCTCTTTCAGGGACAGACCCGGGTCGGAAACATATTCTGAGTCGAACGTTTCCGGCATCCAGAAGTGGTTCTCCACGAACTGGCGCAGGTCAAAATCCCGGTGGCGTCTGACCTTGCGGTAGCGGATCAGGATATCCAGCGGATCCATCTTCGGCGCGCAGTCGGGGAAGGTTTTACTGTCCGCAAACAGCCGCGTCGACTGCACATGCTC
>JBMDXA010000047.1:0-12245 GCA_048594725.1 Candidatus Kapaibacteriota bacterium | reverse complement strand
GAACGTCGACTTCTACTCGGCATCGGCCTATTACATGCTGGGGATTCCGATCGATCTGTTCACGCCGATCTTCGCGATGAGCCGTATGGTTGGCTGGACCGCTCATGTGATCGAGCAGCAGGCCGACAACCGCCTGATCCGTCCGGCCTCCGATTACACCGGCAAGACCGATCTGTCGTACGCCCCGATCTCCGAGCGCTAAACGGCGCAACCGGACATCGGACAGGCTGGTTTCCCGGGCGCCCACGGTTGATACGATCGTGGGCGCCTTTCATTTCCTACCAACCCAACCGTGAGCGATATTCCCGCCGGCACCCTCCGCACATTCCGCCAGCAGCTCCTCTATCCGGATGATCCGGCCCCCCGGCAGGAGTTTTCGCCGCAGATCTGGGCGGCGCTCGCCTCGGCGATCTTCGTGATCCTCCTCCCCACCCTCTTTCATCCGCTCGATGCCGACCAGGCGCTCTTCAACCTGAACGGCTCTCTGATGCTGCGCGGCGGCGTCTACTACCGCGATATGATCGATATGAAGCCGCCGCTGCTGAGCGCCATCTACGCTCTGGCGAACTTCCTTTTTCATGCGGGGGAGCATTCGATACGGATTCTCGATCTCCCCCTGCAGGGAGTTATCTGCTGGATGCTGGCCGCGCTGGTCCGCCGCTCCGGAGGGGGCGACATGCTGGCCGGAACCGCCGCGCTCTGTTATGCGCTTCTGTACGCGGGGCAGGGATACGGGGCGCTGGCGCAGTCGGAGGGATATGCGGGGCTCTTCGCACTGCCGATGCTCCGGCTGCTCCTGTTCCGGCGCACCACGGGCGGATTTTTCCTGATCGGCCTGCTGGCCGGAGGGCTCTGGCTGCTGAAGTTCACCTTCGCGGCGGTACTGCTGGTACCGCTGCTGGCTGCGCCGCTCCTGTTCGGCTCCTCGCTCCGCGCCACGCTGCGCTGCGGGATGGCGGCCGCAGCGGGATTTGCCCTTGTGGCAGGAGTCTTTATCCTGGTCCTGGCGGCCACCGGAGCCTGGGATGAGTTCCTGCTGGTGACCGGGTTCACCCGGAGCTATGCCGCCACGGAACTACAGGCCCCCGGCCAGTGGGCCGCAAACCTGCTGACGGTGTTTCCGCGCCATCTCATCCTGGATTTCTCCCCTCTGCTCCTGGCGGCACTGGCTATGGCGATGCTGCGGCCGGGACGCTCCCCGAAGAACGATCCGGGGCGCGCCGGCACCACCGCCGATCTGCTCCGGGTGTGCAGCTACGGGTTCATCATCATGGCGCTCACCATCATCATGGAGGGGAAATATCCCGGCTATCATTTCATCAGGCTTTTTCCGTTCGGGGCCATTCCGGCCGGCGCGGGACTGCTCCGGATGGCCGGAAGCATCGCCAGGCGGAGCGGCGGGTCCCGCAGGGGGCTGGCGATCGCCGGGGGATGCATCGCCCTGCTGTCCGGCCCGTTTGCCTACTATGGCTGGCATGCCATCGTGCCGGTGGGGCTCCGTCTGGTAAAAGGGGCTACGCCGGAAGGACTGGCCCGCTACAACTTCAGCGTGAGCGAATCGATGGAACTGGGGAGGTATCTGGAGGCGCGGAAAGTATCTGGGGATAAACTCTATGTGGCGGCATCCATCGGCGGGCTGGTCTACTATCACGCCGGATTTCCTCCGGCCACCAATATCCATCACTTCGCCTTCGTGAACGCGGTCTACGGGCCGCAGATCTGGAAGGATTCGATAGCCTCCTATCTGCTGGCGGAGCGGCCCCGGTTCATCGTGGCGGAGACCACCGACAGCTATCCCAGCATCACCGGCACCCCGAGAACCTCCGAACAGGGACTGCGCGCGCTCCCCGGGATCGATTCACTGCTGCATGCGGGGTACGAAAAGACGCTTCAGCTTCCGCATCTGGGAGTGTACGAGAGGAGAGAGTAGTTGGGGGCCCGCTGCATGCGGGGGCCATGGGGCTTAGGTTTTAGATCCCAGGGCTTGGAAAGAGATTGGTGGAATTGGTCCGTGGCCGTTCTTCCTGAACCGGCACCGTTATGCAGGGTGCTCCGCTCTACCAGCGAGGGACCACTAACTACTGACGACGGACTCTCTTTCAATCGAAAATCCAAAGGCAATTATATACTTGAGTGACCCTGAATGTGCACTTCCAGAATAATCCCACGCAAAGCCGCGAAGGCGCAAAGAAAACCTCTTCTTTGCGCCTTCGCGGCTTTGCGTGATGCATCTGCCAGGGTTGGGTTCATCAGATATATAATCGAAAATCCAAAATCGTCAATCGAAAATCGCTAGACTTCCCGGCTCTCTTCCTCCACTTTCCTGAGAAAGCTCTTCGGCGGGCGCACCGGCTTCATGCCGTCGGCGGTGGTAAAGGCGTGGGTGGTATAGCCGGAGACCAGAAGCTCCTGGTCGCGGAAGATCTGGTAATCGATGCGCATACGGGCGGAGATGGCGTCGTCGAGGGTGGCGACCACTCTCAGCAGATCGTCGTAGCGGGCGGGGCGGCGCATCTTGACATAGGCATCCAGCACCGGAAAGAGAATCCCCTCACGCTCTATCTGGGCGTAGGGAAGCCCCATATCGCGAAGCATCTCGGTGCGGCCGGTCTCGAAGAACTCCAGGTAGACCCCATGATAGACCACCCCCATCTGATCGGTATCACGGTAGCGGACGCGGACGGTGGTTTCACGACGGATCATACTGCTTTCAATTCCTTCAGCTTCTGTTCCAGTGCGGTAAAGGCGATGGAGAGATCGAAGCGGTAGATATTATCGAACTTCTCGCGCACCAGAAGAAACGGCGAGACGCTGACGGTCTCGTTGTTCGGGGCAAGGAAGAGCACCGAGGCGGGATCGGCGTCGGTAAGCCCGCTCACCCAGCGGCCGCGTGTGCGGCGCACCAGCACCTCCCCCACGTAGGCACCGAACGAGAGGAGCACATCGGGGTCGCGATCGCGATCGTCCTCACCCCATCCGGCGGTGATGGCGCGGTCCACGCGGGTGATGCTCTCCACGGTAAAATCGAAATCCTCGGCGAATGCGCGGCGCCCGATAGAGGCGCAGATAGCGGCCAGCTTATGCATCCTGTCGGCGGTGGCCTCCCCTTCGATCAGGGCATCATCCTCGATGCTGAGGATCACCCGGCCATCGTGCGGATCGGGATCGGCATGGCGCTGCCGCGACCTGCCGAAGGCGAAGATCGCCAGCACCAGGTAGGCCGCACCCGCAATCAGGCCGAGTATCGCAAGAAAATCGGTCAGTTCCATGCAGTTGTCCCGTATCGCACCAGACGTCCCGGGGAAGGGGACGGGAGAATTATCGTCCCTGCCGCTCGATGATCGCAAAAAGATCCAGCAGACGCTCCAGATCCTCGCTGGAATAATAATCGATCACGATCGAGCCATCGCTCGATCCATTTGCCTTGATCCGCACCTGGGTGCCGAGCACCTGCTGCAACCGGGTGGAGATCTCCGTTATCAGCTCGATCTGCGCCCGTGCCGGGGCACGGTCATCCCCTCCATCGGAGGCCGGCGGCGGAACCTCGCGCGGCTTCACCCCGCTGGCAGCCGTGGCGATCTGCTTGACGATGGCCTCGGTGCGCCGCACCGAAAGGGCCTCATCGCGAACCTTGCGCCAGAGATCGACCTTCTGCTGGTCATCGGTGATGGTCAGCAGCGCGCGGGCATGCCCCATCGAGATCTCGTTGCCACGGAGCGACAGCTGAATCGGCTGCGGAAGCCGGAGCAGGCGCAGGAAGTTGGTGACCGTGGAGCGATCCTTTCCCACCTTCTTGGAAACCTCCTCCTGGGTAAGATCGCACTCCTTGATGAGCCGCTGGTAGCCGAGCGCCACTTCGATCGGGTTCAGGTTTTCGCGCTGTACGTTCTCGATCAGTGCCAGCTCCAGCATGGCGCGGTCGGACTCCACGTTCAGCACGTAGGCCGGGATCTCGGTAAGACCCGCCTCGATGGAGGCACGTACGCGGCGTTCGCCGGAGATCAGCTCAAATCCCCCCTCCACACGGCGCACCGTGATAGGCTGGATGACGCCGTTCTCCTGGATCGACTGTTTCAGTTCCTCCAGCGCCTGCTGGTTGAAGTCCACGCGGGGCTGGAACGGGTTCGGCCGTACTCTCGCGATGTCGATAGCGCAGATGGTCCCCACGGTATGCCCGTCGTCATCGGGAAGATCGCGCCGCTGTTCCGGCGTAATCTCCTCGACTCCGGAAAGCAACGCGCCGAGGCCTCTGCCCAGTACTGTTTTATTCTTGCTCATCTATACCTGGATCAACTTAGCGATGAAACGTCCTTTTTCTGTGCTCCTGCGGCATCGGCGGGGCGATCCGGCTGCCCCGGCTCCTGCCGGGATTCCGGCCCTGCCGCAGCGGGTCCCGAGCCGGCCTGCCCTGATACCGCCGGTCCCGGCGCAGGTGCATCCGCCGGCGAGGCGGCTGCCGGGGCAGCTGCCGGGGTAGCGGGGGTTGTGCCCGCGTTTCCCGACGGGCCGTTCACGGAGGCCGGAGGCACGGCGGCCGGAGGCACGGCGGCCGGAGGCACAGCAGCGGCGGCACGAGGAGCCACCGGCGGCGCGGGGGGAGGCGTTCCGGCCCCTTCGGCATCGGCGGCGGGGGGATCGGCCAGGATGCCGTCGCGGCGAAGGATCTCCGTAGCCAGATCGATATAATTCTTGGTGCCGATCGAGAGCGCATCGTACAGCAGCACCGGCTTGCCGTGGCTGGGGGCCTCGCTCAGGCGAACATTGCGGGTGATAACCGTCTGGAAGACCTTGTCGCCGAAGTAACGGCGCACTTCGCTGGAGACCTGGTTGGAGAGCCGCAGGCGGCTGTCGTACATCGTCAGCAGCACCCCTTCGATATCGAGCGTCTGGTTGAGATGCTTCTTGACGATGGAGATGGTATTGAGAAGCTGGCCCAGCCCTTCAAGGGCGTAATACTCGCACTGCACCGGTATCAGGATGGAATCGGCGGCGGTAAGAGCGTTCAGCGTGAGCAGCCCGAGCGATGGGGGGCAGTCGATGATGATATAGGTGTATTTGCGGCGCATCGATTCCAGGGCGCGCTTGAGCACCCGCTCGCGATGCGGCACATCGATCATTTCGATCTCGGCGCCCACCAGATTGATATGGGAGGGGATCATCTCCAGAAAGGCCAGATCGGTCTTGAGCGTGGCATCGGCCGGCGCTATGCCGTCGACGATCACCTCATAGATCGTTCTGCTCAGCTTCTGCGGATTGATGCCGAGGCCGCTGGAGGCATTCGCCTGCGGATCGATATCGATCAGCAATGTGGGCTGTTCGGCAGCGGCGAGCGATGCGGCGAGATTCACCGCGGTCGTCGTCTTGCCGACTCCTCCTTTCTGATTTGCTATCGCTATAACTTTTCCCATGTACTCTCTACAGCTCGAAAATCTCGCAGCAGTGTCGCGCTATCGCCTGTGACGTTTATCTGCAATGGCGGGGATCGCTCCCCGGTTATCCCTCTGCCCGGTGCAGTTTATACCAGAGGAACGCATTCAATACCAGCGCATGCGTTATCTCCCCGGAGCCGAGCAGCTCGTCGATGCGGCCGATCGGATGAAGCAGAACTTCTATCTCCTCGTGCTCGTCGAACGCCGAGGCCCCGACCGGCCGGGCACCGGTCGCCAGAAGCGTATAGGTCCAATTCCCCATAATGGCCGGATTCGGGCGTACCCGCCCTATCTCCACAATCGAATCGCAATCATAGCCGGTCTCCTCGCGAAGCTCGCGGCGGGCCGCATCGGCGGGGGATTCCCCCGCATCGACGATTCCCCCCGGGATTTCCAGGGTGATCTCGTCGCTGCCATGGCGATACTGGCGGATCAGCACCACCTCTCCGGCTTCGGTCACGGCGATGACGTTGACCCAGTCCTTCGAATCGATACGGAAAAACCCGGCATCTCCCCCGGTTGAGGGATTACGGCGCATCACCTTGTGAATCGTGAAGATACGGCAGTCGGCAATCTCCTCATCGCCAAGAGTTGTCCACGGGCGTATCGACGTTTCCGGATCATCAGGGCTCATAACATCGCAATGAAAAAGATGACTGCAAAAGCGAGATAGATATTGATACGCCAGAACTCTCTGAAAACGGCCATCGCGGGGTCTCTCCCGGCGGCATCACGATCTGAGGTGTCATCAGATGACAGGCTATCAGATGGTGTGGGTATCCCCCGGATGCATCACCAGGCCGCGCTTTCCGCCGGCCTGAAGCTTCGCCACGAAATCCTCGGGATCGGCCTTGATCGGAGGGAAGGTATTATAGTGCATCGGGATGGAGAGCCCCGGATTGAGGAACTCCACGGCCTTGACCGCATCATCCACACCCATCGTATAGAAATCCCCGATCGGCAGCAGCGCCACATCGATCCGGTTCATCTCGCCGATCAGCTTCATATCCAGGAAGAGCGCGGTATCCCCGGCATGATAGATCGTGCGGCCATCGATGCTCAGGAGCACGCCGGCCGGGTTGCCCAGGTAGGTGCCATCGGGCGCCGAGGAGCTATGATGGGCGATCGTGAACTTCACCCTGCCGAAATCGAACTGATGCGCCCCTCCCAGCCCCATTCCCACGGGATTCGGGCATCCCTTTGCCTCGCAGTACTCGCCGATCTCGAACGTGGAGATGATGGGGGCGCCGGTACGCTTGGAGATATCCATGGCATCGCCGAGATGGTCGCCATGCCCATGCGTAAGGATGATATGGGTGGGGGAAAGATCCTCCGCCTTCAGCGTCGCCACCGGGTTGCCGGTGATAAACGGATCGATCAGGATGTCCGCATGTTCATGCGTGATACGCCATGCTGCATGGCCGATGAAGGTAAGGACGATTTCCGAAGGCATATAAGGACTGTGCGGATTTTCTGTTGCCGGAATCGCGGGGCGTGCGGTCTGCCTGGTGGAATGCTCCCACGATCCGCTACGTTACCATGATAAGGCTCGTAAGATACCCTAATCATCCGCTACCTGCAAAGCTACCTTGCGCTGCACCCTCGCAGATGGCCCCTTCCGGACGGGATTTCAGCTGGGATTCGCAGAAGGAAGAAGAGTTGAAGTTACCGGGTGGGGGTTCTCGGTGCTAGCTGTTTCTTGCTACGAACTATGGACATCCGGGTTTTGGAGTCCGGAATGATCCATGCGCCGGAGAGATCATGGGAGTGTTGCTACCACGGACGGGTGCCCCGATTATGATGGGGGCCCTAACGGCGGGAAGGGTGGCTCTAAGGGAATTGGAATCCTCTCCAGGCTCTTACAAACCGAGCAGTAGAGCGGATTCACTTGAACTGGCCTGCATGGCACCGGAAGCATGGGCCGCTCCTACGGAGCTTCCAGCATACGAGGGACTTCAGTGCCACAGACCGGTGTCCCCGACGGGGGCCATCACTACAGGCAGGCTCTACCGATATACAATCCGCTCTAAGAACAGCTCCAGGCGCTACTCCATCAATACCATGCGCACGGCTTTGCGGAACGGGCCGCTTATCATTTCGCAGATATAGACGCCGCTTGGCAGGTCGGCGATATGCAGGGAATAACGGTATTCTCCGGGGGGCTGCACTTCGTCCAGGAGCACCTTTACCAGTTTTCCGGTGACATCATAGAGATTCAGCCGCACCCGGTCCTGCCGGGCGATGCTGTAGGGGATCACCGTGGCCGGATTGAACGGATTGGGCCGGTTCTGGGCCAGCGTATAGAGCCCCTTGAGGATCACCCCCCCGTTGCTGGTGTCGCAATCGAGGGCCTGGAAGGCGCCCCCTTTCCTCCGCACAAGGCCCACCATCGGGATATCGGTCAGCTTGAACCGGATGGAATCCCTGTAGTGCGATCCCAGAAGCACCTTGAACGGAATCTTCACCACGATACCGGTATCCCTTCCCGGAAGGATGCCGCCATCGATCGTCAGCTCCCCCGGTTTACCGGCCGCCTCCTCCATTCGTACCTTCCCGGAGATGGTCCCGTCTATCACCCTCGGCTCCCCCCCATCCGGCAGCAGCGGCATCAGCATATCATAGGGATAGGAGATCACCAGCCTGTAGGACATCGTATCGGTGAACGTTATGTTCATCCGGGCGTGGATCGGCAGCTCGAAATGATCCCCCATGGTCTCGGTCATATCGGGGATGATCAGACCGATCGTCGCCAGGGCCGAATCGCAGACGGTGCCGCTCAGATACACCGAGAACTTGCGCCGGTCCGGATCGGAACTGCTGATAACCACCACGCCGTTGGCGTACGGGGTGCGCGCGGTGAAACCGACGCGATAGGTCCGGGTCTCCCCCGGCTTCAGGATATCGACGGGAAGGATCTCCGGCCCGAGCAGTTTGAAATCGTTGCCGGTGATACTGATGCCGGTGATCGTGAGGGGATAACTGCCGGGATTGCTCAGCGTGAAGCTGGCGCTGGCGCTATCTCCCAGTTGCAGGCAGCCGAAATTGATCTCATCCGGAGCGCTTGCGATCTGTTCCAGCACGGAAACCCCGCGCAGATAGAAGGTGGCATGCTCATCGTCGCCATAGGTCACCTGCACGGTGGTATCGAAGCGTCCCACCTGCTGCGGCTCGAATTTATAGTAGATCCGCACTTCGGTGGTGCTGGGATCGATGATGATGGGGAGGCTGCTCTCGGTTTCGGGCTGGCCCTTGCGGATCACCGTGATGCGGGCCTGCGTGAACGGTGCCCGTACCGCGGCAAGCCCGTAGAGGCGATCGGAGATCTGCCCGTCGTTGTAGAAGCTGACATAGCCGGTGGCGGAGGAGCCGCGCCGCAGCGTATCGAAATCGATGCCGGCCTGCTGGATCTGAATGCCCGGTTTCGCCCCCTCTCCCTCTACCGCTACCGAGTCGCGCCAGAAGCCGTTCTTATCGGCGAAATAGATCCATGCGCGCTTCACCCCGATCGTCTTCGGCTTGAAATCCACGCTGAGATAGGTCCAGACCTGCTTGTCCAGCATGGTCTCCAGCGTGCCGATGGCAAAATCGGCGGCATCGCCGGTCACCACGGGGGTTAATAGCTCCCCGGCGGCGGTCCCTTCGTTCATCACCCGGATGAACTGTGTTGCGGCCGGTCCCCCCGGATTGATGCTGGTCTTCTGGAAATGGAGGCGCCGGATGCCATCGGCAGGATCGGGCAGGGGGCTGCGGATAACGAATTTCGGCTGGGGGAATTCCCCTCGCCCATAGAGCTTCACATCGGTATCCACCTCGCAGCTTCCGCCGCCGAAGACCACCTGCAGCGTACCGTTATACTCGCGCTCGGCATCAGGGCAGAATTTCACCGTCAGCACGATCAATCCCCCCGGCGGCAGTATGGTATCGACCACCGCAGGGGTCACGGTGAACTGGGGATCACCGGAGAGCTCTTTCAGACGGAACTGAAGCGGAAGCACCTGGCTGGTATTGCGTATGGGGATCGTCAGCGTGGAGCAGGCCGGCATGGCGTCCATCAGCAGCACACCGAAGTTCCGCCCGGTCGGGATGCTGTACTCCGGCCCCCGGTTGTTCCCCTTTACCAGGAGCAGCGGGACCGGATAGACCGATCTGGTGGAGATCCGTACGGGCACTCCGGCGCGGCTGACCCGGGTGAGGCAGAGCCTCATCGGAAGGTCGATGCTGTCGCCGGGGGCGAGCGTAAAGGGAATCTTCACATCGCTTCCCAGGGTAACCTGGATCGCATCGGCCTGGCCGGTGATGGCATCCACCGGGAGCGCCCCCTCTCCACGGTTATACAGCCTTACCACCGCATCGCGGCATTCCTCCGGGCAGATCGCGCCGAAATCGAGCGATTCCTCCCGCAGAACCGCCTTGCCGCTGACGGCACATCCCAGCAGCCGGATGCGGCGCACGCTCTGGCTTGCCGGCATGATATTGCTGTACAGCAGCAGCTCCGCCTCGAATGTTCCGGTATCGTTCGGGCAGAAGTTCACCGTGATCGACTGGCTCTCGTGCGGTCCCACACGGATGGAGGAGACCGACGGAGTGAAGGCGGCGCTATCGGCCCCCACCACCCGGATGTCGTCGATCGACAGGTGTGCGAGGCTGCTGGAATTGCCGATGGTGAGCCCTCTCTGCTGGCAGAGATAATAGTCGATGCAATCGAAGGTGATCGTATCCGGGATGGATTCCATCTCGGGCCGACCCAGAATGGCGGCCCCGACCGAGGAGAATATCCAGCCCGGGCTCTGCTGGAACTCTTCATGAATGGGGCTATAGACCTTCTGCATGGCGACCACATATACCTCGTCGGCATCGGCCGAGGAGTTGAGCTGCACGCTCCAGCTTCCATCCTCTCCAACGGCCGGCATATAGGGCGTATCGTATCCCCAGGTTCCCCCTTTCGGGCGGGTATACAGGAGAAGGAGCGTGGGAGAGGTCTGCGATAGCGACCTGGCAGCCACGCCGGAGATGGTCTCGCCGCTACGGGCGATCATGCCCGGACGCAGCGCGATGACCGGCCCGCTGGATGCGGGGATGGGGCTGGCATTGAGAGTCCTGGAGGTGCGGCCATCGATCCGGATACGCCCGGCGCCCCCCTTGCCGCCGTCGTTCGATCCGCTGGCGGAGCTCTTCTTCCCTTCGATTCCCCCTCCGGCCCGCAGCCTTCCGGCGCCGGCAGTTCTGACGGTATCGCGCGCGCCGAGCAGGATGCTCCCCCCCGCGCCGGCACCGCCGCCGCTGGTGTTCCCCACATTGTTGTTGAAGCCGGGCGCCCCCTCGGCCAGCAGATCTCCACGGATATCGATGCCGGCATCGGAGAAGATGGCGATGGCACCGCCGCCGCCGCCGCCGCCCGCCGATCCGCCGGAGGCATACCCGCCCCCGCCGCCGCCGGAACCGCCGGCCAGCGGTACAAGCTGCGGGTTGCCGATGGAAGGACCGCCATTATCCACCACACCGCCGCCAAGCCCGGCAAGACCATTGCCGCCGCCGCCGCCGCCATAGGTGATGCCGGAACCTTCCAGCGCCTGCACTCCGCCGGCGGCCCCCCCGTAGCCCCCCTTGTTGGGAGAAACAGGGCTGGTAGAGGAGATACGGCCGAAGGCCCCCGACGTCCCGAACGGATGCCCGGTTCCGCCCCCGCCGGGACCGGACGGAAGCACCGATCCCCCCGGAGCGCCATTGACCGACCCTGCCACCGTTCCTCCCCCTCCCGGAGTATATCCGGAGCCACCGGCAAGACCACCGCCTATTCCGCCGCCGCCGCCACCGGGACCGGCGGTACCAAAAACCCGGTTTGCCGGATCGTGCTGTGCGGACACCGACAGGACCGCCCCCGGAGCTATCTGCACCGGACCACGCGAAAGGATGGTCACCGGGAGGAAGCCCTGATTGCCGGGCGTTGCCGGATCGCTATCGCTGGTATCGATCGTATAGGTGCCGGAACGGAGGATCAGCGAATCCACCACCAGCACACCCCGGCGGGAGCGTCCGCCGATGGCCCCTCCCCCTTCCAGAACCCCCATTTTCTGCGGCACCACGATCTCGAACGTCTGAGTATTGCTGAAGCGGCCGTTCACATTGATCCGCACCGGCACCGGGCCGGGCGCCGCATCGGGATGCACGAACGCCATCGTCGAAACCAGGCGGCCATCCCAGCTTACCACCGCCGGGCCGAACACCACGCGGCTTGTATCGGCCGGCTCCACCACCTCCATTCTGACGGTGTCCTTACGGAACCCGTCGGGACCGAACCCGCCGCGATTGCGCGGTGCGGCCACGGCCTCCACGGTCACGCTCATCCCCGCCGCCGCCACATCCGGATGCAGGTAGCGAATCTCCGGTACGGGCACTGTGCGGAGTATCATCCCGATCTGCCTGCCGGTAGACGTTCCGGTCCGGTTCACCCCCACGATCGCCGTGCGATCGCCGAACGCGGCAATCCGCACCCCATCCTTCCAGACCGTGGCATCGCTCCCCAGCAGAGCGTTCACATCCCCCTCGACACGCCACTGGTTGCCGGCGACGTCAAGCTCGCCGAAGCCTATTCTCGGCAGGCCGGCCTGCTCGACGGTGGGATGCACGCTCCAGACGGCCGCCATCCTGCCGGCCCCGTTCCACGCCAGATCGAAATCGGCGGCGGCGGTATCGAACGCCACCGCATTGAGCGCCATGCTGGTGAACTGGCCGCCGATCCCGGAGAGATGCATGATCCGGTAGCGGCTCACCGCGTCGAAATGAGGGTACAGAAGGTGGATTGTTCCGGCGGCATCC
>JBMDXA010000046.1:0-20298 GCA_048594725.1 Candidatus Kapaibacteriota bacterium | reverse complement strand
CACTGCAGATCGGTATCCTCGGCGAACACGGCAATCCGGCGGTAGGTGCGATCGCGATAGGCGGGATCGCGGAAGCTGGTAAGCTCGCGGATCGGCTGCACGCACGCGGCGCACAGGGGGAGCAGCAGTATCAGTAGAAGGAGGAATCGATTGTTCATCGCAGCTTCTTCGAAATGTTGGGCTATCATCTCCGTGCAGCATACCGGCTGAGGAGATTGGAGGCGGAACCCGGAAAACCGTTCCCGCCTTCATGATGCAACAATTTCGCAGGCCACCGCAAGGAGGAAGAGAGGAATTATCCCATCTCCCTCCCTCTTCGTACATCGTCAATCCCCGCTACGGACAACTGACGGCGGGCTCCCTTCCAATCGAAAATCCAAAATCGGAAATCGAAAATCTCCTAATCGCCGATCCTACAACGTGCTCACCACCGTGAAGCGAAATCCGCTGAACGGATTGATAAGCCGGCAGACGCCGCCGGTGCAGACCACACCGCCACGCTCGGCGCCATACTGCACGCCCACGGTGTGGGCATCGCCGATACGATAGGTGCCCCCCACCACCGGCCAGATCCTCCGTCCCCCCTGCTCCTTGTCGGTGGTGGTCCACTCGATACGGGTGTTCACCGCCCAGCGCGGGGAGCGGGAATATTCCAGCGTCAGAAGGACGTTGTTGTACTTGCCGCTATAGGGAGCCAGTCCCAGCGAATCCACCCCAGGCGTCTGCTTCTTGGAATCGAACACGTTCTGCAGTTCGAGGATCGCATGGAGGTTATCCTCATCGCTCAGATTGGTGATCGACTCCAGCATCAGGGTGGTGGCCTTGTAGGTCTCCGAGCTGGGGCGGAGTTCGGCGCCATCCCCCTCGCCGTAGATCACGTTGTCGCGGCGCTGGAGCGCCATCGCCAGGCTGACGTCGTCGTTGAGATGATATTCGCCGTGCGCATATAGCTCCCAGTAGGGGGAATAGCGGATATCCTTCAATTCCGGGAAGGATATGGGGGCATCGTTGAGGCGGCGGTAATCGGTTCGCCCGGCCGAATCCTTCAGCGACTCCCATGCGTTATGACGGCTTCCGCCCACGGCCAGCAGGGTGACGGTAAGCTCGTCGGTGGGATAGAGGAGGGTTTCGAGCTGGAAGCCGAGTTCATCGCTGAAATCGGGGGCGTGCGGGTTGCGCGCCAGGAGCGTCTTGTCGTGCTCCGGGATCAGGTTGGGCGGGTTCTGGAACGGAAGCGCGCGGGTGGCGCGGGTTCCCACCTGCTGCTCGTTCGGTTCCAGAACATCGAACCGGTAGTTCTTGTACTCGGCGGTGACGCCGAAATCCTCGTTGTTGAATCCGAGCAGGCCGTAGGCGCCATAGCCGTACGCCGGGGAGGATGTACGGGAGCGGGCCACGCTATCGAGCTGGGTGCGCTTGTCGGCGAAGTTGAGATACCCGTTGAACCCCTCGTAGGTGCCGCTGACGAACACCTCGCGCAGGTAGGCATCAAAGTCGCGGGAGAACCCGTTCTGCGTCTTGCGTCCCCTGGCGGCCAGATACGAACCTCCTATCCCGACCTCCGGAATGGGGCGTACCGTACCGGAGGCGCCGCGGAGCAGATATTCCTCCACGCGGCTGGGGTTGACGATATCGGCATAGTTCATCACGCCGCCATGAGCGCCGGCGCCGAACTGGGCGCTTTCATATTCCAGCTTGATCCCCTCGGTCTGCGTATCGAAGCCGAGCGGGCGGCTCTCGAACGTATTGAGCACCAGACCACGCCCCAGGAGGCTGTAGAAGGTGCCGCCACGTGCCAGAAGCCCGTCGTGCCGGAACTCCGCATAATACTCCTTGATGCCGATCGTATCGCGCCCGTACTCGCGGGGCTGATCGATCTGGAACCGGAAGCCGAGGGTGAAATCTCCCACATAAAGGCGGGTGTTGAAGAGGTCTTCCAGGTATTCCTTCCGGAACGGCTTATCCTGCTCGTATCGCTCGCCGATACCGTAGCGGAATTCGTTCGAGATGGAATACTGCACGTCCTGCGCAAGCAGGCGCTGCGATGCGGCGGCAACCAGAGCGGCAGCCGCGGCCATCGCCAGATAGCGGCGGGTAGAATGCTGTCGAGGCACGTGGATGTAAGGGTTCGATGAACGTTAAGGCGCCCGATGCAATGCGGATCCGAACGGCGCTGATGTAGCTGGCGGGCTCTTGTCCGTGGTTTCAGTAGTCCGTCGTCAAGAACCGACGATAATAACAAAAAGCGAGCAGAGCGCAACGGGGAGCGGGAGTCGGGGAATTTTCGGTTGACGATTTCAGATTTTCGATTGGGGGAAGGCCGGTGGTTGGTAGTCCGTCGTCGTTATAAACGACAAACCCGGAGCAGCACTCGGGCGGCTCCGGGTTCGGTTCATCTTCTATGATACCGGCCTAGTTGCTGGCGGGAGCGGCGGCATTTGCTTCCGCCTTCGAGATCAGATCGGTAAGCTCCTTCTCCAGCTTTACCGCATCCCCTTCCAGATAACCGTTATGCTTCGCATGGAGCGATCCATCAGCGTTGAACACGAGGGTATAGGGGACGTTGGTACCGTTCAGCATGCGGAAGACCTCACTGTTCGGGTCCAGAAGCACCGGGAAGGTATAGCCCTGCGACTTGATGTACGGGGCAACCTTCGCCATCGTCTTGGTGTTGTCGATCGAGATGGCGACATACTCCATCTTATCCTTGAGCTTCTCGTAGATGGGCTGCATCGCCTTCATCTCTTCCTTGCAGGGCTTGCACCAGGTGGCCCAGAAGCTCACCACGGTCACCTTGCCGGCACCGAGCGTCGCCACGGAGCTCTGAGTACCCCCGGGAGTCCCAAGCAGGTTCTTGATCGACGGGAGCGACTGGGCCGAGGCCGAGGAGATTGCGACGCAGAGCGCTGCAAGGGCGAACAGGAAGAGCTTGGTTCTCATGAATTGTCCTCTGGTTAGTATCAGTTCCGCTTGAATGAATGCTTCTGGGACGTATTGGGCTGTCCCTTTAGTTTCACCAGTTCAACCCCGGTTTAATTTCTTCGCCCGGCTTCAAGGATAATCATGAACGCGCTTTCTCGCAAGCCGTCATCGGTGAATTCCACCACCACTACTCGCGCGCCCGATATCGTAAAGGGAAAAAATATCCATTTGGATAATATCACCATTGTCGCTAAGTTATCGCCGCAACGAGTTGTTACGCCTTTGTTTTCACACCATTCCCTGGAGGTACCATGTTGTTTCAATGGTTGAGGGGAGGTAGTACGGTGCTGGGGTTGTTGCTGGCCGCCATATCGGCTATGGCTCAGGATATTCCTCCTCCTCCCCCTTGGGTGGTTCACGTTCAAGATAATATCTATCTATCCCGAGTCGCCGGTCCAGATACCCTTCCGGCGGGCTGGTTCTCGGCCGCCTACCAGTTCGACATGAACTACGACTCGCAGTGCGTGGTCTCCTATGAGTTCACCGAGTGCAAGCTGAACGGGGTCCGGCTGTACCTGCCGAAGTGGAAGGATAACCGGGTCGTCAATGCTCCCCCCGATATCCTCAGTTTCAACAGCACCACCGACACCTTCACCTGCCGTACGGGCGATTCGCTGGCGTTTTACCGAGAAATAAGGTGGGTGGACCCGCGCAACGGATGGCAGACCATCCGGAATTTCTATTCCCTCGATACGCTGGACTACACCGTGGAGCTGGTGCGGCTTTCCGATTCCAGCCGTGTGGCCGTGCTGGACAGCTTCGGGGTGATGCCGAGCCCGCAGTTGGGCACGCCACAATTCCACGGTATGCGCCCATTGCTGGCGATGGTGGACTATGTGATCCCTCCGGCGTTGGAGGGGGAGAAGGTCTTCCTCCGCATCCTGCTGTATCATCGTGGGGAGGGAGCGTACTGGTTCACCCGGACCGATCAGGTGATGGTCAACTGGTCCGCCCGGCGGTTCGAGCCGGGGCTCCAGAAGTACATGAGCCTGTTCGGAAACGGAGCCCCCAAGTATCCGGTGTCAGTGCTGGAAACGGAGAGCTCGGAAGCCACTTTAAACGTAGATGGAATGGCGGAAGGATCGGATGTCACCATCACATTCGATGCCGCGCCACGGGGAGGCGGAACCTCTCTGGGCATCTACAACCTGCACGGGGAGCGGGTCTATATGCCCTATTCATCCGGGGACAACACTCCCGGACTCCGGCAGATACGGTACCACTTCGAGCGGCCCGGCGTTTATTTCGTCGCGCTGCTGCATGGCGGATCAATCGTTCGTTCCCGGAAAATCACCATCAGCTATTAATCAGCATCAGCCGCCAGCGGCGGATTCTTTCTCACGACTGGCTCCCCTAGAACTTCACGCTGAACCCCAGGGTGGGGATGATGGGAAGCATATACACCTGCCGCACCACGATGTTGCCACTCTCCTTATCCACCGAATAGCTCCGGGAGAGGACATTCTTCCGGTTGTAGATATTTACCACATCCAGATAGACCGTCCAGTCCAGCCCCCACCAGTCGGCATAGGTGGTTGCACGGATATCGAGGCGATGATAGGCCGGAAGCCGGGCGGAGTTGATGTTCGAGACATCGCCGCGATCGATCGAGAAGAGCACGTCGCCGAAGACGTTGGTGGCAACGCCGGGGGTTTTCACGCCGTTGGAATCGGTGTTCATCACCACCGTGGGGTTGGCCCCCAGCGCCGGCGTATAGGGGAACCCGCTGCCGAACTGGAAATTTCCGCCAACCTCCAGCCAGCTGTTCACACGGTAATTGAGCACCAGGTTGACGGTATGGCGCTGGTCGAAATTGAAGGGGAAGGTGACCCCATCGCGATAGCGGTTGGCCCAGGCGAGCGTATACCCGATCCAGCCGTTGAGCGGGGAATCTCCCACCGATCCGATCTTCTGGAGCAGGATCTCAACGCCGTAGGCCTCGCCGGTCGCGGCATTCACCGGGATCGGCGTCACCGAATCGCCCACCACCGCCACCGGGGTATTCCAGCCGCTGGCCCGCCTTCTATCCCCTCCGGCCTTCGGGGTGGAGACGTAGCGCGTGCCGGTCAGCCGCTCCTGGATGATGAGATCGTCGAAATCCTTGTAGTATCCCTCCACCCTCACCTGCCATTCCTCCGATAGAAGCCGCTCCACCCCGAGCACATAATGGATTGCCTTCTCCGCCTCCAGATCGGCGATGCGGGGGGAGTTCAGATCGAAATAGGTCTGCCGGTCGAAGAGCTTCTCGTAGCCCGGCGACTGGTAATAGAGCCCGAACGCACCCCGGATGGTCGTAAGAGGATCGGCAGCATAGGAGGCGCTGATGCGGGGGGCCAGATAGGAACGGTCGATGATCTTGTAATAATCGAACCGGAGCCCAGGCTGCAGGAAGAACCGGTCGCCGAAGGAGATACGGTCCTGCACGAAACCGTTCATCCGGTAGTAATCCACCGAGTTGAGCACGCTGTCGGGCAGCCCCCTGCGGCCGCTGGCGTTCTGAAACATCTTCAGGAGCGAATCCTGCTCCACGGAGAATTCCACTGCGGTGTTGATGAGATCTCCCCCCACGCCGAACTCCAGCAGATGATTTCCCAGCTGCCAGCTTGTCTCGTTTCTCAGCGTCATCTTCCGGAAATTGAACGCCGCATTGCCGTCGCTGAGACTGAACGCGGGGGGATTATCGGGATTGATGCCGAGCCTGCGGAGCGAATCTTGAACCGCCTGCGGCAGCCGCCGGAGCATCATGATGATGCTGTCGCGCGACATATCGCCGTACAGCAACTGGCTCCCCCCCTCGCCGCCGAACTCCGTCTCCCCACGGTTCTGGTACCAGCTGAAGATCGTCTTGGAAACGAAATTGGCGCTGGGAGTGAAGCGCCATGTGGCCCCCACCAGCGAGTTGAACGACCGGTCGTTGATGCTGATGGAATCCAGCCGGTCGCGCTGGGCGCTGGAAACCAGCTCGGTGCCGTCGCGGCTGGTAAGGCCGTTCACCACGAAGCTATGGCTGGGCCAGGGGGCTATCACCGCCTTGAACTGAAGATCCAGGAAGTTCGGAAACGCCACATCGCCATCCACCAGATTGGCCGAACGGGCTATCGGTCCCAGAATAAGATCATAGTAGGTACGGCGTGCCGAGACCAGCCATCCGCCGTTCAGCACCGATGGCAGCTCCCCCTCGAACATCAGGTTGGCGTTGGTCACCGAGGTATTCAGCTTGCCGTTGATGGCGCCGGTGGCCTCCCCCTCGCGGTTGGTGACATCGAGCACGGCCGAGAGCCGATCGCCATACTTGGCCGGAAAGCCGCCGGAGAGAAGGGTGATATCGGAGATCGTCTCCGGGTTGAACATGGAGACGAACCCATAGAGACGATAGGGATTGAAGACCTCCATATCGTCGATGATGATGAGGTTCTGATCCGGTCCGGAGCCGCGCACCACCAGCTGGGCGCTGAAATCGTTCGGCGCCACCACTCCCGGAAGCGCCCGGAGCGATCGCATCACATCCTCGGCCGCCCCCGGCAGATACTTGGCATCGCGGGGATCGATCTTGGTGACGCTGGCGCGGGTATCGCTCTGCTCCTGCCGCTTCCTCTCGGCCCGCACCTCCACCCCCTCAAGCTGCACGGCGCTCTCCTTGAGCTGGAAGTCGAGGCGGATCGTGGCGCCGCCCCCCACGGTCACCTGCCGGCGCATGGGCTCGTAGCCAAGGCTGGTCGCCAGCACCCATCGCGCGCCCGCCGGCACATTCCTGATTGTATAGGTGCCATCGCTACGGCTTACCCCGCCTATCGGCTCCCCCTCTATGCGCACCGTAACGCCGGAAAGAGGCCGCCCCTCGGTATCGCGCACCGTCCCCTCGATGATCCCGGTCTGGGCCATCGCCACCCTCCCCCCAAACAGGGTCATCACTACCATCGCTGCGGCCCATCGTCCCATACCAGCTATCGGCATATCGATCCTTTGCTCTATCATATCAGCAATGACCCCTCGCGGGCTTTTCCCGTGACGGACTCCACTACAACAATCGCCATCCCGCAATCATTCCGGCGGAATCGCCCGGCAGCGCATGCAACTCCCTGCCGGAATTAGGACCCCAGTGCATCGCTCCGCCGCGGCAACTGTGCCCCATCCTTCCCTATTCCGACGTACTACGTATAGGAGACATTTCCGGTTACCGGAGTCGCGCGGGTTCACAAGGCGTAACAAAGGGCACGGGCGGCCATCCTCATACGGATGCCGCCCGTGCAGTTGGTTCCATCATCAGCCGGTAGATATCACTGCGGCCGACGCCGCTATCGTTCCCCTGCAGTGCGGGTTACCGGGCCACGGTAAAGCGGCCGTGACGGAGCATCTCCCCTCCGGCCCCGAGCAGGCGCACCACGTACATACCGGCCGGCAGCGACGGCACCGTCACCTGCGCACCCTGGCGTGCCTCGGAGAAGTTCTCCTCCGCCACAACAGAGCCTGAGATATCGGCAATCACCAGGCGCGCACCGGCCGGCAGTTCTCCGGCCAGGTTCAGGGTTCCCCCCGGACGAAGCTGGTTGGGATAGAGAGCTATCTCCCGGCTCTCTCCTCTATCGGCCAGCGGGGCACTTGCCACGCGGTTGTAGTTGTAGTAGACGGTCATCCGTATCCGGGTGATAAGCGGATTGATCGTCACCTGCCCCCCTTCCCGCATGAAGGTATGGCTGAAATTCGCTCCGGCCTGCGGAGTGGTCACATTGATGGAATCGATACCCGCACGAAGCTGCACCGGGAAGGAGATGGTCACCTGCTGCCCGGTGCCCCGTTTCACCCGCATGTTGTAGACGAGCGAGAAGTTATTGGCAACACCCGACTGCACCGAATCGGGAACGCCGCGGATATCCTTGACGGCGAAATCCTCGCTTCCCATGTTGTCCGGCACCGTCAGGAAGACGAAGAAGCCATCCGGAGGAAAGAACGGCGGGATGATCTGCTCTCCCATATCGAAGTCCATGCTGTCGGAATACTCCGAGCCGAAGCCGAAGCCAAGCCGCTGCACTCCATCGGCGCTATTGTCCGAGCTGAAGCGAATCTCCTCGATCGACTGCACCGTCATCTGTGCTCTCGCCGCCGGAGCTGCCATCGCAAGCATCAGCGCCGCCACACCATACCATCGTTTCATATGCAAACCTCCACAGTTATGTTATTCCTGAATCGTTTCATCGCGTCCCCCATTATTCCCTCCGCCCGTAACGAGCAATGGGCACGCCCTTATTCAGAGCGCGCCCATTGTTGGGTTATCTACCCGATTCGATCTCGATTTACTTCGCGATCACGACCTGGCGAACCTGCGAGAAGCCGCTGGAGGTCATCATCTTGTAGTAATAGACACCAGCCGGGAGGCCATCGACGGAGAAGTCGACGGTCTGCTTGCCATTGGCAGCACCCTTGAAGAGGGTGGCAACCTCGGCACCGAGCGTGCTGTGGAGCGTGATGGTCACGCTCTGCTCGCCCGGGACGTTGAAGTCGAAGCTGATGCTGGAGGAGGCCGGGTTCGGGAACGCGGCACCCAGGTTCATCTCGCTGGAAGC
This sequence comes from Candidatus Kapaibacteriota bacterium, assembly GCA_048594725.1. Taxonomy (GTDB): domain Bacteria; phylum Bacteroidota; class Ignavibacteria; order OLB7; family OLB7; genus JAFDZV01. The sequence goes on along the minus strand of JBMDXA010000046.1, from coordinate 11,755 downwards.
GACACCGGTGAGCTTCACCGACTTGGTAGCCGGGTTGAAGACCGTAACCGAGTTCATCTCACCGCGCTGGAAGGTTCCCAGCACCTCGCCGGTGACGGCGTCGGTGACGATGTAGTCGGCATCCGGGTTGGCAACCGAGAGAACGACCGGGTACTCGACACCGCTCAGGTTCACCACGCGATCGGCGCTGATATCGGCCGAAGCGCTGACGAAACCGTTGTTGTCGAAGCGGACGTCGAACAGGTCGGCGCCCGGAACCGGCGGCAGCTCATAGCGGGAGTTGCTGATGGCAGCCGTGGTCTGGCCGAAGTAGAGCGTGCCAACCTTCTGGGCATCATCGCTGATGTTCAGGCGGTTGAGCGCGGTGTACGGATGGTTGCTCGGAGCAGCCTTGCCGGTCTCGAGCTGTCCCGGAGGAGCGCTGAGACGGTAGAAGCCATCACGATCAACCTTGATCCAGTAGCCGAAGCCCGGGAGGATCAGCGAGGCCTGCTCATAACCGCGATCGGTGATGTAGCGGTAGACCTGAGCCGAGAGAGCCGGTGCAGGCTGGCCGGTGCTGAGCGGACCGAAGTTCAGATACTGCGACTCGGTGGTGGTCGGGACCGAAAGGCCGCCAACCGTGTTCCAGCCGCGATAGAGGCGAACCGAGAACGGCGAGATAGCCGGGTCCTCATGGATACGGGTCACGCGGGTACCGGCGACCGTCGAATCCAGAACCTGACCGTACTTCACGAAGTAGCCAACGCCCACCTGAACCGTGTCATCGAAGAGATACTGGTTCTGGGCGAAGCGGGCCGGCTTGCCCGAAGCGATGTTCGGGAACACCACGCTGGAGCGGGAATCCGACGGAGCAACCGGGAGCGAAACCAGGTTCCAGCCGTTGCGGATCTCCGGGAACTGCACAACCGACGGGACCGTGTACTCGATGCAGAATCCGGTGATATTCGGATCCAGGATCGTGAAGTAACGACGGGTGCCGCCGAGCGAAGTAGCCTGGCGAAGGTTCGTGCTCAGGAAGCTGCCGTTGACGTTGTCGCGGACAAAGAGCTGCGAACCGTTCGGGAAGTCGCGGGTATCGAACTCCACCACAATCGGGAAGTTCTGCGGAGCACCGGCACCGAAACGGACGCAGTACACGAGCGTCGTGTTGGTGCGGAAGTTACGGATGTCGATGCTCGACTCGCCGTTGGTCGACCGCGGCGTGATGCCACGAGTGTCGATCAGACCGGTGAAGTTGGTGCTGTCGTTGAACGACGGCGGGAAGAAACGGGCGAAGAAGGTGCCCGGAACCGGAGCCGTCGGGGCCTGGCTCTCACCGAAGAGCGTATCGATGCCGTTGCTTGCGCCAACGCCGGTACCGAAGGTCAGGTACGTGGTGTCGGGGCTCGGTCCCGAGTTGCGGAACAGCAGCTGGATGCCGCGCGAACGGAGCGACTCGGCGTCCGGATTGAGATCGGTCTCAAGCGGATTGCGATTGACGATAAGAACCACACGCAGGCGGACAGCACTGTTGCTGGCCTCGGCCGAGCGGATGGTGATGTAACCGACGTAGATGCCCGGGGTCGGGTAGCCGTCAGGGTTGCTGTTCGGCAGAAGCGACGGGTTGGCGATCACGTTCAGGTTGATCTGCGAGGTCGGGATCTCACGGATGAACATGCCGCGCTCTCCGTTGCTGCCGCCGCCGCCCACCTGGTCCGGAGCGTTGGTATCAACGCGGAGCCACGGGGCATCGGTCTCGACCGAAACATTGCGAAGGATTGCGCCCTCGACGTTGTTGCGGATGAGCAGGTTACGGTAGATGTAATCGGTACCACCGAACTGCGTCTGGAGCGGGAAGTCCAGCTCGTACAGCGAAGGATCACCAGCCACCTGCCTGACCTGTCCGGCCGGGAAGAGGCTGATCACCGGACGCCGGGTAATCACAACGACCGCCGCACCGTAGTTATTCGGATAGGAGACCGGGAACACCGGGGTCGGGGCGATGCCCTGCTGGTTACGCGGGTTCGGGTTGAAGCCGCGGGCAACCATCGTCGGCGACACCGAGGTCGACGTGATGGAGGTTGCCCTGTAGTTGTTGTACTCGAGCGTATCGTTGGTGATAATCACCTGATCGCGGCTGCCGATACCGCCGCCACCGAGCTGCGAGTTGCCCACGACCTCGAACAGGACGTAGAGCAGCGCAGCGGTGTCGCGATCCCCCGGATCGGTGGACCCCACGGGGGCACCGGCACGGAGGGGAAGCGGAAGCGGAATCGAGGAGCTTCCGGTGATCATGATGCGCTCACCGTTGGCCGACGGGATGCCGATCGTGGAGCGCTTGTAGGTAGCGTCCTGATCGATGTCCCAGCTCAGGTTGAAGTTCTTCGCGGCAACAACCGTGTCGAACGGAAGCGGTCCGCGCTTCTGGACGCCGATGGCGCGCAGAAGAGTGCGGTTGTACTGAATCTTGAAGCGGAAGCTGTAGATCGGCTCCGCCGACAGACCGGTCACCGGGTTATAGACCGAATCCAGAATGTTCTTAATGAAGACGGGCATCAGGAAGTACCTGGTTTCCCCGGTCCCTGCCTCGGCAACGTACTGCGTATCACGGGCAGTAATGTCTCCACTACCAACCGCCGCATTCTTTACCAGAGTCAAGGTGGGGAGGTACTTGTACACCTGCGCCTGACTACTGCTAGCACATGCCAGCATCACAGTCAGAACGGCGAGTGCCTTAAGCCCCCCGAACCAATACCGTTTACGCATGGATCGTATCTCCTACTTTAGAGATGTTACTTTATTATTGTGAACTGCTTATAAGCTATACCATTCCGGTCGCGAAGCGCGACGAAGTACGTCCCGCTTGGCGGAGGAATCTCGAATCGTACCCTCAGAGTTGAAGCATCAATTCTCTCGACCGCTCCTGCCGGGAACCTCAGTCCCCACATGTTGAAGATCATCACCTCGGCCACATCCATCTGCTCTACGATGATCTTCACAGCGTTTCCCTGAAGCTCGGGGATCACCCGAATCGATTCGCCTTTCTTCCCTGCATCGAAGACGATGCCGGAGATTGACGTATCACGGTTCGGAACCGCCTCTGCGGAAACCTGTGCGCTCTGGCGGACAAGCTTCCCGAGACACGTTTCCCGATTCACCGTGAACCGATCCACAGCAAGGGTGCTTACAAAAGCACTGTCGTTCTTGCGGCGGAGTGCAATCCTGATCAATTCCCCATCGGCAGCCAAAGCGGTATCACGTTCGAACCGCCCTTCGATTGCACCGGGGGTGATTGATAATTCCTTCACTCTCCAGTTGAGGCTCGCAGCAAGCGTCCCGGTCTGCACCGTGTCGGCGAAGTAGTAGTTGTTCGTGTCGGCCCTGATGGCAAACCGAACCTCCTTCACCCTGCGGTTTCCGACGTTCTGCAACCGAAGGCTCACCGTATCGGTGCGGAGCGTATCGAACGATCCGATACCTCCGGCGAGAACTCCCGTGAAGCCGGGCGTGGTATCACGCACAACCCGCACGAGGCCGGCATTGCTGAGATCGATCGGGTCATACACGATGGAGCTTTCGAACGAAGCGCTCAAAACCTGAATCCATCCGTTCTGACCATCTACCGTATCGGAGGAGGTCACTCTTCCGCTCAGGTAGAACAACGGTTTTCCCGAACCCGCAACTGGTCTGAGATCAGTGTTCCCCATTTCAATGAACATCGTCCCCGCTTCCCTGTTCCTCGTCGCTCTTCTCTCGCGGAACTGACTGGCGATAGTCTCGGTGCTGGCGATCACAAGATCGTCGAACTCCAGATTCGCCACATCCCATGCGAGATAGATCCTCCCCCCTACCAGGTTGTCCTGCGAAGGGATATCTCCTATGCTCACCGGCATCAGGAACTCCTTCGCCCCGCAGACGTTCAACCTCACCGTATCCAGCTTCACCACCACCGGGCGGCTCGTCTGGGCCGGAGTGACCGGGGAGAGGAGGCAGCTCAAGGCCGCCATCGCTACTATTGTCAACCAATATCGCATTTCATCTCCCCGGCTGTTTCACTCTCGTAACTACGCTCTGGTACGATTCATATCGAATCCAGACCGCCACGACCCGGCGTCTTACTTGCGCACCTGCATCGAGATCGACTGGCTCTTGCCAGCGGATTCGATACGGCAGTAGTAGACACCGGTCTGGACCGGCATACCGTGGTTGTCGATTCCGTTCCACTCGGCGGTGTAGGAACCGGCCTTCAGATCGGTGCTGATGAGCGTCTTGACCTCGCGGCCGAGAACGTCATAGACACGGATGTTGACCGGGCCGTCCGTCGGCACAGCGTAACCGATGACGGTCGTGCTGTTGACGGTGAACGGATTCGGGGCATTCTGGGTGAGGGTCAGCGAGCTGGCATCACCGGTGACAGCACCGTAGATGTTGAGCTTGCGTGCGCCCTTCTCCTGCTCGCAGAAGCGAACGTTGTTGAAGGTCACCTCTCCTTCATTGTTTGCCTCAACCACGAGGGTAGCGATCACGTCGTCCGGAGAGAACTGGCCGGTGGCGGCGAGCGCCATGCCTTCTTCCGAAGCAACCGCCTCGACCCAAGCGTTATCGGTACGCGGCATCGGCCGAACCTCAACGATACGGGTGCCGTTAAGCGCCTCCATGCCAACGCTGACGGCGCCGCTCATATAACCGTTGAGCGTCAGCGGAATCTCGATACGACGGTCTCCGACGATCCCGCCATTGGAGAGCTTCACATCGCTGGCGACGGTGCCCATGGCAGCCTTGCCGGTGAAGTGCGGGAGCGTGTCCGGAAGCCACGGCAGAACCGGGAGCTTCGCGGCCAGATACGTCATGATCAGACCTGCATCGAACTCGTCGGCATCGAAGAAGAAGCCGCTGAAGGTGTTATCCGTCGGCTGCGGCGTCAGCTCGTTGTCGCTCTTGAACGGCCACTCAACACGATAGCGGATCAGGCGGCCGTTGAAGCCGATCGAGTCACCCGTGTTGTTGTAATTGCTGCTCGAATAGTAGAAACGGCTGTTGTGATTGACATCACCGTGGTAGCCGTGACGGCCGAAGGTCGAATCGAACTCGACGTTGCGGCTGGCACGATGACGGAGGATGCGGATCACATCAAGGAACGTCACGAAGCGGCGCTGATCCTCGCGGATGAACTCCGGAACGCCTACGTCAAGCTGCGTCAGGTTTGCATCGCCATCGCCCCAGTTCTGGATACGGCGAACGCCGGTTCCGGTGAAGACGAACGCCAGGCCGGGGAAGCCGGTCGGCGGCCACACGCGGCTGAGGCGGCGGCTCTGCGAAGCGCTGTCGAGACGCTGGCCGCTCTCGCGGAACGCCACGGCATTGATATAGGTGGTACGGCCGTTCGGCACAGCCGGAGCATCCTCGATACCAACGGAAGCACCGCTGGTCTTGACGATGGAACCGACGCTATCCGGGATGGGTACCGGAGGACGCGGGCCGATCGGGCCATAGTGGAACTCGATGGTTCCCTGGCGCGACGGGGAGGCGGTATCCGCCTCGATCAGCCATGCCTGGAAGGAGCCGACCGAAGGAGCCTGGGCTTCGACGTTGCTGACCGGTGCGAACGGATCGTCCGGACGGGTAGGATCGAAGTTATAGTTGATGTTCAGCATCTCCCACTCCACTGCAAGGCGCGAACGGCCGTTGGCGTCGGGAGAGAACAGAACGTAGCGAATCGTGCTGGGCGTGTAGTAGCGTCCCTTCGGATCGAACTCGTCAAAGCCCGGGGTACGCAGATAGTGATCGCCGAAGAACGGAGCCACCGTCAGATTGGGGCGGGTTCCCTCGAACAGCGAAAAAGGATCGTTGGTCAGATAAGCACCAGGATTCTGGAAGCTCATCCAGCCATTGACGCACACGTAGAACTGTGTGAAGATCTGGTTGTCATACTCGAACTCGAAACCGATCGGGAGAGGACCGGCAACGCCATTGTCCGGGTCGACGACAGAAGGAGCGAACAGGTTCCGGAACTGGCCACGCGTGATCTGGACACCCTGATTGGTCAGCGGCTGGTATTGCCGGGGCTCAATCGACGGGCGAAACTCCTCCAAGATCTGCGCAACAGCTCCTTGGGTCGTTGCTAGGGCAGCTAGCGCAACCCCCACAGCGGCTCCGAAGATTGTTCGACGCAGCTTCATACTTTGTCTCCTGTTAGTGTATATCTCAACTTTTTGTTTGCATTGTCATACTAGCTCTGCCACTCACCCTCCTTCCCTTCCTCTCTCCGGATTCCCCCGGTGGCCCTTGCGGACCACCGGAGGTCACGGATCGTTTTCAGGAGATCGGGCTTGAAGCCGCGATCATCACTTCACCAGATTCATCTGGTTGGTCAGCACCGTCGAACCAGCCGTCAGACGGTAGACATAATCGCCCGTGGCGACTGCCTTGCCCGACTCGTCACGGCCGTTCCAGTTCACCGTGTGGTGACCCACTTCGACCATGCCGTTGACCAGCGTACGCACCAGATTACCGCTCATGTCGAACACTTCGAGCTTCATCGTACCCGACTTCGGAGCGAAGAACTTGATGTCCGTCGACTTCGAGAACGGATTCGGGATGTTGTTCGAGAGCGTGTAGCCGCCAGCCACCACGGCCGGAGCCTCATCGACACTGGAGAGCAGATCATAGACGATCTTGAAGCCCTCGACGGTGGTCAGGTTGATCTGAACCGTCACGGTGTCTGCGTCGTTGGTGACCAGGATGCCGGTACCAGCGGTACCGAGACCGGTCTTCATGTTGATGCGGAACAGACCGGTGTTCGCAACATCGTCCCAGAACTGATCCTCGAAGTAGATCGTACGCGGCGACTGCAGGGCAGCCGTCTTCGACCACTTGATGACGACCGGGTAGTTCGGGCTGCCTCCGGGGAGGTTGCCAGCCTGGAAGGTGCCCTTCCAAGCGATCTTGGTACCCTGCTCGGCCGTCGGCTGCGACGGGAAGATATTCCGGAGAATACCGTTGGTCGTCACGATCGTCCAGCGCGAGTCGAACACATCGGGCGGCGGCAGCGGCGGCAGCTCAAACTCGCAGTAGTTGGAGTCGAGATGACCCTGACGGCCCGGGGCGTCGTTCTCCTCGCCAGTGGTAGCGCGGTCGGCGATACCGAAGACGAGCGTCTGGAAGGCATTGTTGCCTGTCTGGGTGTTCGTGTTACGAACGATGATCGGCATGCTGAAGATAACCGGCTCGCTGATCGTGATATCGTAACCCAGTTCGTCGGTGCGTCCGCCAGCATCCGTCACACGGATACGGATACGGAGGCGACCCTGGAGGTTAGCCGGCACCGTGCCATTGACCGTCAGCCTCACGGTGTCTTCGCCCGGACCGGTGATGGTCGACGGCGTGACGGTGAAGCCAGCCGGCTCGATGACATCGAGACGGAGCGTCTCGGTGAACCGCAGGCGGCCCAGGTCGAGGTCGGTCACGAAGATCGAATCGGTGTAAGCCTTGCCAGCCTCCACGCACTGGATGGCCGGACGGCCGAACAGACGCGGACGATGGTTGGTCGAGTCAACCGAGAGAGTGTAGGTGCGAACGTCGGTCAGACCGAACTCGTCCTCCACCACCACGGTGACAGTCTCAGGAGCGCTGCCGTTGACATCGTTACGACGCGGGGCGTCGTTCAGACCCGGAGTGCCGTAGAGCAGACCCGAGTACGGGTTGATCTTCAGCCAGCTCGGCGTGGTCTTGCGAGCATAGTACAGGCCGGCCTCCGAGTAGCAGCCGTCGCGCGGCACGAATGCCGTGTCGGCGTTGCTGACGCGGATGGTGCCGGTGCTGTCAAGCGCCGGTGCACCGGTCTGATACTGCGGCAGGTTCAGGTTATCATCGCTATAGATCAGCGTGTAACGAAGACGCTGGTTATAGTTGATATCGCGAGCGACAATGCGGCGAAGCGTGTCGAGGAGCTGCGGATTGTAGTCGAGATCCTCCTTCGCGTTCGGGAGCGCGGCCGGCTGAAGCTGCGGAGCAACGTTCACCTGCACACGCATATCGCGCTTGTTCTGGCCGGTGTGGCCGTCGTTAGCAACAAGCGTGAAGATCGAGTCGAGATTGAAGACATTGTTGAACTGCGCCGGGTTGCGGAGCAGGTTGATCGCCTCGAGCGAGTCGATGCGGACGCTGACATGACCCGTACGTGCGAGCGTTGCGCCCTGGTCGGCAACACCGGAGGTGCTGCGGAGGTAGCGGTCGGCAAGCCAGATCGGGCGGATGTCCTTCACGTCGTCAACGGCCGTGGTATCGCTGCCGTTGCCGGTGCTGATACGGTCGGTGAAGACGAAGCCATAGGTGGTACGACCGTAACGGAAGTCCCAGCCCTCGGTCTCGGCGGCGCGATCCTCGTTCTCGTCGTCGGTGTTGACGTCGAAGTCGAAACGGAGCTTGTTGGTCAGGTTAGCGACCGGCAGCCCTTCACGACCGCAGAAGATCGAATCCTCCAGGAACGTCGGCGGGGTATCCTGCACGAAGATGCGCAGACGATACGAGGCGGTGGAAGCGCCACCAACGTCGATCGTGTCCTGCTGCAGGTAGCGAGCCGTCACCGGATCGTACACCTGGCAGTTGAAGTACGGCGGGTACAGGAACAGGTAGCGAGCGATCACGCTGTCGGCCGGGCGGAGCGAGTCAGCCAGAGCCTTGAGCGAGTCGATCGTACGGATACCCGGCGGGTAGTTCGAGACACGGAGATCGAGAAGCTCGCCACCAGGAACCACGTCCGGGTTGTGCGGATTGCCGTAGAAGCGGAGGAACCCACGCGTGCTGTCGCGGCGGCCGGTGGCAGCCGGGAACACGGTGTCGGCCTTCAGCCACGAGCCGAGACGAACCGCGCGCGGATCGCGGGTCGGAACCTGCGTGCCGTTTGCGAATTCCTGAATCGGCGTCCACTCGAAACGGAGCGCGGTGTAGCGGTCCGGGAAGAGCAGCGAGCGCGGATCAAAGAAGCCGTTGACGTCATTGGCGGTCACCTCGAAGATCTGCGAGACGGTCTGTCCCGAAGTATCGCTGAGGTACTGCTGATCCTCTACCAGGAAGCGGCTGTTGCGCAGTTCCATCGGCATACGAGCCTCGAGCGAGTCACGCTGGCCGAAGATCACCGGAGCGGCAACGCTGTTGCCAAGGGTGTCGATCGAGAACTGGAGACCCGTTGCACGGGCGGTGTTCAGCACCGTCACCAGCGAGTCGTCGGTGTTCCAGAGCATCGTACGGGAGATGACCCAGATGCGGTCGCCGGTCTTCACCGGAAGGGCACGGTAGCGCTCGCCAGCATAGACGTCGGCGAAATCGACACCGTTCGGACGGTTGGTGTAACGGAATCCGTTACCACCCAGCTCGAGGTTGTTCGGCTGGACGTTGCCACCATAACGGCGGCCGACAACGGCGATCGAATCCTCGTACTCGGCAGCGCGGCGCTTTGCAAAGCGGAGGCTGTCAAGACCGGTCGGAAGGCTCGGGATCTCGCCGGCCTGCTGCAGATAGTACCGCGGCGAGAGGCGATAGAGCTCGGCGATCGAGAACTGGGCGCGTCCCTCGCGGGTGCGGCGCTGCAGCGGATCGCGGTTGATCGAATCGGCAACGAACTCGACGCGCGAACGGAAGAGCGTGCTTCCCTCGCTGACCTGCTTGAGGTTGCTGCGGATCATCTCACCGGTCTCCACGTTGATCACGAAGAAGACGGTGTGGTTGAGCGCATACTGGTCGTCGTTGACCGTGTCGCGGTTGCCAAGGTAGTTGGCGTTCGACTCCAGGAACAGCGGATATCCGATCGGATGGTTACCGACGAACTCGCGCTGGAGCTGGGCGTAGAGCGAGTCGATCTCGGCCACGAACGGATCGCGGGTGAGACGACGGACCACGCGGCCCTGGTACACACCGTTAGCATAGGTGCGCAGACGCGGAGGGATACCGACTGCGAAGTCCTCGATCGGCGACATGCGCGGGAACGAGTAATCGACAGCCTTGATATCGACGCCCTTGTCGAAGATGTCGTAGACACGGCCTTCCATCAGCAGGGTGTCCGGGATCACGTAGATCGGCACCGGCTGATAGCTGTAGAAGCGGTTCGCAGGATCGCCAGCACGACGCGGCGACTCAAACGGACCCTGCTCGTTGACGTTCGACGGGTTCTTCAGCGGAAGCGTGCAGCCGTAGCCTTCGATATAGAAGGTGTTCTGGAACGTACCGCTCGGGAGAATCGTGGTGACCGGAGCCTCGACGACACCCCAGAAGTTGCCACGCAGCGTATCGACACCGCTCTGGCCCATGCCGACCGAACCCTCGGGAGCGTCCGGCAGACGGATCAGGAAGCGGCCCTCGTTGTCATAGATCGAGTTTGCGTCCGTATGATAGAGCGTGCTCGGGATCGGGCCCTGCACGTCGGCATAGAAGAGCGCGCCGGCAGTGCTGTCGGCGGCGTCCGAAAGACGATAGTTCACGATCGAGTCGGTGGTGCGTCCCACGTTCGAGACGGCCACGTTACGCGACACGAGGTTCTTGTTGATGACGAAGCGGAGCTCGTAGTTGTCCGAGTAGACGGCCGAACCGGACCATGCGCGGTTCTGCTCCATACGGACGCGGTGCGAGATCACCGAGTCAACGCGCGGTGCGCCCGGATTCTGTCCCGGAGGCTGGCGGTCGTTGATGTAGATGGCACCACCGAGACCGGTGTAGTTACGGTTCGGATCGAGGAGCGTTCCGCCGGCGGCACGCGGGTTCGGGTTGAACAGCACGGGAGCCGCGCCGTTGGCCGAGTCACGCATGGCGACGTTGTTGATGAAGCGGGTCATCTCACGCTGATCGACCGGCTCGGGACCCGGAACGAACGGCAGCGGAGTGCCGGTAGCGAAATTGAACGCCACGTCACCCGAAGAGAGGAAGTAGCGGTTCGTACGAACCGGGGTCACCATCGAGATGGCGCCACCGTTGCCGCCACGAGTGCTGTTGCTGTTGAACTCGACCGAGCGGAAGAAGTTCGTGTTGCCGTTGAACGAGAAGATTGCACCACCGCCCAGGATCTCCTGCGAGAGGGTCTGGATCGGCATGTGGAAGGTATCGAGCACCGTGAAGGTACCGTTCTCGTTGCCGATGCGCAGCGGGCTGCGGAGCGGGTTGAAGAGCTTGATCTGGCGGATCATGTCGATCCGCGTGGAGTCACCGACGGAGTTGTTCTGGAAGAGCACACGCTCGACACGGGCAACACTGTTGGTGGTGTTGGTACGGTTGTCGATCGTGATGGCACCGCCCGAAAGACCGGCAGCGTTATCCTCGAAACGGATACGACGGTCGATGAGCGGGTTGCCCGGCGAGGTCGAATCGATCGAGGTGAGCAGGCGGGACTCGATACGGAAGTTGCGCTGCGTATAGATAGCGCCACCGTCGTACTCGGCCTTGTTGCTCATGAAGTAGACGCTGTCGCCGAGAAGGTTCGGCGAGAGGAACGGATCTGCAACAGTGTTGGCAACCGCGGCGACGTAGATACCGCCACCCTGGCCTGCCTTGTTGTTGGAGAACATGATGTTGTCCTGAACGGTCAGCTCAGGCGAGGTCGACGACATATAGATACCACCACCCTGCGAGAAGCGGCCGCGATCGGCGTAGTCCTCGTCGGCGATGAACGGAGTTGCCGTGAAGTTGTCGGTGAAGCGCGAGAGCTCGAACACCATCGAGCTGCTGTCACCGATGAAGAACGCACCACCGCGAGCACCGTTGGTGCTGATCGTGGTGGGAACGCCGC
>JBMDXA010000045.1:0-18061 GCA_048594725.1 Candidatus Kapaibacteriota bacterium | reverse complement strand
GCTACTCAGGATCGCTGGAGTATATAGTTGCCAATCCAAAATCGAAAATCCCCGTACCTTTACCCATCGGTCTCGCAACAGCATGAATACCTACGCCATACCGCTCCGCATTCTCTGCCGGACCATTATCGCCGTGGCGCTGCTGCTGTGCGGCCCGGATGCCCGCGCGCAGCGGCGGAGTTTCGATTTCACCCGCATCACCTCCGAACAGGGATTATCGGACAATTATGTGCTCAGCATCCTCCAGGATCGCAGGGGGTTCATGTGGTTCGGCACCAGGGACGGCCTGAATCGCTACGACGGCTACCAGTTCACCATCTACCGGCACGACAGCAAAGATCCCGGCTCCCTCTCCGACGGCAGCGTCGCCTGCATCTTCGAAGATCACGAGGGAACGATCTGGGTGGGAACCCATAGCGGCGGACTGAACAGGTTTAATATCCACAGCGGGCGTTTCGATCATTACCGCCACCAGCCCGGCAATCCCGCCAGCATCGGGAAGGGACCGGTAAGGTCCATCTGCGAGGACGACAAGGGGGATCTCTGGATCTGCGCCTCCGGGCCGGAGTCGGGGCTCTCCCGGTTCAACCGCCGCACCGGGGACTTCACCGGATTTCGTCACGATCCGGCAAATCCCGGAAGCCTGAGCAGCAACAATGTCACCGCCCTCTGCCGCGACGCTTGCGGCCGCATCTGGATCGGCACCGCCGATAAGGGATTGAACAGGTACGATCCCGCCACCGGAACGTTCGTCAACGCCCGGCAGAACCCCCTCTTCTCGGCCGAGTCACTACGCGCCATCGACGATCTGTTCGCATCGCCGGACGGGGATATCTGGATACGCTCCGACCGGCGCATGATGATCCTGAGCGCCGGCGGGACCAGTATCGAACGCACGGCGAGCACCTCGGTGGACCTTCAGGAACTCAGCCGCTATTATCTCAGTGCCGTCTACCCCGACAACTCCGGCGCGCTCTGGCTGGGCACGCGCCTCAACGGCGCCTATATGCTGGAGAAACACTCCGGCACGCTCTTCGGCATCACCAACAACCAGAGCGACCCGAACAGCCTGAGCAGCAACCGCATCCTCTGCATCCGCGAGGATCGCACCGGAAACATCTGGATAGGGACGGATAATGGTATCAACAAGCTGAACAAGCGGAGCCTGGATTTCGGGCATTTCCAGCACGATCCGTTCCATCCGGAGGGGATTTCCGCGCGGATGATCCGGAGCATCGCAAAAGATGCCAGCGGAAGGCTCTGGCTTGGTACCCAGGACGGAGGGCTCAACAGAATTGACCCCGGCTCCTCCCGTATCGTCCACTACCGGCACGATACCGCCAATCCCGGATCATCCCTGACCGAGAACACCGTCAACAAGATCTACGAGGATAAAAGCGGCGTGCTCTGGGTGGGAGCCAATTACGGCATCGTCCGCATCGATGCGGCAACGGGGCGGCTTACACCGTATCGTCCCGATTCAAGCTCCCCGCATGCGCTCCCGCTGGGAGGGGTCTGGGATATCATGGAGGATGCCGACGGCGAGTTCTGGGTGGCACAGCTCGGCGGCGGATTGAACAGAATGGATCGCCGCACCGGAATATTCACGCAGTATCAGCACGACCCGAAAAATCCCGGCAGCCTGGGACATAATTATGTCTTCTGCCTGCACCAGGACCGGCGCGGAAATTTCTGGATCGGGACCGATGGGGGTCTCAACCGGTTCGATAAACGCACCGGCCGGTTCGTACAGTATACCCACAGGGAAAATGATCCCGGCAGCCTGAGCAACGACCGCGTATGGTATATCCATGAAGACCGTGCCGGGACGCTCTGGATAGCCACCTCCGGGGGAGGGCTGAACAGGTTCGATCCGCGCACCGGAATATTCAGAGCCTATACCGAGGAGAATGGCCTGGCGAATAACACCGTGTGCGGCATCCTGGAGGATCGTCACGGGCGGCTGTGGATCAGCACCAACAAGGGGATATCCCGGTTCGATCCGGAGAGCGCGGCGTTCAGAAACTATACGGTCCAGGATGGGCTCTATGTCTCGGAATTCCAGTTCAAGTCATGCTATCAGGATGGCGACGGTTTTATGTATTTCGGCGGGACCAACGGCATGGTACGTTTTCATCCCGACAGTCTTCAGGAGAACCGGCTCCCGCCGCCGCTGGTGCTGACCTCGTTCCGGGTGTTCGATACCGATTATCCGCTCGACAGCGCTATCATGCTGAAGCAGGGGATACGGCTGGCGCACGACAGCGGTTTTTTTTCGATAGGATTTTCCGCTCTCGATTTTACCAACACGCTCGGCAACCGCTATCGCTATCGTCTGGAAGGGGTGGATGCCGGCTGGCGCGAAACCGACGGCAGGCACCCGAGGGCCGATTATACGAATATCGCCCCCGGCACCTATACCTTCCGTGTGATGGCCGCCAACAGCGATGGATTCTGGAACGAGCAGGAAACCTCTATCACCATCATCGTGGAGCCGGCATTCTGGCAGACATGGTGGTTCAAACTATCGGCCGGGATCATAGCCGCCGGAATTCTGTTCTGGCTGGTATATCTCTGGAACGGGAGCGTGCGGCGGAAAGGGGAACTGGAACGAAACATGGTGGAATATAAATTACAGGCGCTGCGCGCGCAGATGAACCCGCATTTCATTTTCAATTCTCTTAATTCCATCCTTCATTTCATCCTCCATCACGATTCCGAGTCGGCACATCGCTATCTCTCCAAATTCTCCAGGCTTATACGCTCCACTCTGGAGCACTCCAAGAGCGAACGGATAGCGCTCGCCGACGAGATCGAGGCGCTCCGGTTCTACCTGGATCTGGAGACGCTCCGGTTCGAGGAGAAATTATCGTATGAAATACGGATCGCCCCCGATATCGATATCCATACCATTGCCATACCGCCGATGCTGATCCAGCCGCACGCGGAGAACGCCATCAAGCATGGCATAGCCCCCAGGCGCTCCCCCGGAAATCTCCTGATCGATATCCGCAGGACGGGCGATGATATCATCTGTTCGGTAACCGACGATGGCATCGGCAGGGTGAGAACCGCGCCGGCGAACGCCCCCGGCGCCGACGGGCACCGCTCGCGCGGCATGGAATTGACAAGAGAACGACTGGACGTGCTCGGGACGCTGGGCGGAGGACGATACCGCTTCAATGTTATCGACCTGACCGATGAGAGCGGCGCGCCGGCGGGAACCCGCGTGGAGATCTGCATACCGGCCACGAAAATATAGGCCGCCGGAGAATACCATGGCATCAGCCCTGTTCACCCAGAGGAAACGGATATGATACAGGCAATCATCATCGATGACGAACGCAAGGGAAGGGAGACGCTGCACCTTCTCCTGAACAACTACTGCCCCGGCATACAGGTGGTGGCCCTGGCCGATTCCGTGGCGAACGCACGGGAACTGATGTACCAGCATAAACCCGATCTGATATTCCTTGATGTGGAAATGCCACTCGGCAACGGGTTCGAGCTTCTCGAATCGATCGGCGACACCCTCCGGTTCGAAGTGATTTTCACGACCGCCTACGACCGGTACGCCATACGCGCCATAAAATCGGATGCGCTCGATTATCTGCTGAAACCGATCGACTGCGATGAACTGGTTGCGGCGGTGGAAAAAGCCGAGAAGAAACTGGCGGAGAAAAAAAGCGCCGATATCGATCTGGAATCGCTCGTACGGAATCTCCGCGAAACCACCGATGAGCGCGGCACAATCCCGCTCTCCACCAGCAGAGGCATCATCATAGTTCCCGTACAGGATATCATCCGATGCAGCGCGGAAACCAATTATACCCGTTTTCATCTCTGCAATGGATCGGAAATACTGGTGGCGCGAACGCTGAAGGAGTTCGAGGTGGCACTGGCGGCAAAAGGGTTCGTACGGGTACACCACTCCCATCTGGTGAACCTGAAGCATATCACCAGATATATCCGTGGCGAGGGAGGACAACTGGTGATGAGCGACGGCACAACCGTGATGGTTTCGCGGCGGCGCAAGGAGGAGCTTATGAAACGGCTGGCACGATGAGAGGGTAGCGTTCCGGGCAGAGTTTTCAGCTCGTAGCTCGTAGTCCGCTGCCAGGGCACGTAGAGTGAATTTCAATTGGATTGAGCCACGAGCAGCGCAGGAATGGGCCGCTCCTCCGGAGCTTCATCATCAAATGAGGGGACTCTTTCTACAGACCGGCAACACCTATAGGTGTTGGCTCCGGGGGCCAGCACCAAGGGAATGGCAGCTCAACTGATGTGAAATCCGCTCTACGTACTTCGGCAGAAGTTATCTGCGATTCTGTTGTCGTGTTGTCGCGGAATTCCACCCGGCGCCCACTGCCGCTACCACCGCGGGCGGAGCAGAACTCCGTGCGAACAGTACCGGGGATCTCAGGGAACGTATCCGTTCCGGCTCTCGGAAATCATCCATCCAATCGAAAATCCGCTACCGGCAATTGGAAATCCCTCCACTTACTCACCCAATCCCGCCACTTGCTCGATAGCGCTTGCGGTGGGGAGCCGGATATGTGAAGTTGCATGAAAGTAACGGGGGACACAGGGAGTTCTTCCCAGTCCTGGTGTCCAAAGATCTCCTTTTCCCGGCACTTAGCGTATCGTATCAGACCCTCGACAGATCATGAAGAGCAACGGTGGTTGTGCAAGCCGGAGTCACGCCATCGTTGCATTCATGATTTCCTGCACTCCCTTTCCCATACCAGAATAACGGCATCGGCTCATTATTCGGGCCACCGGTACTCTCCCGCCGCTGTTGATGACTCTCAGAGCTTGTCGCGCCCATCCGCACATCTGCGGCGCACTGACATGGTTCCGGAAGCTATCTGCCAGATCCGATGCGGAATGGTGCTTCGCATCCGGCGGGAGAGCCGGTCCCTCTTTTACAGTGCCGGCCATGCCATAACCGGCAGCCGTACACCAGTATCCGTAAGCCGGCAGCCCTACTCTCATCCCTGCACTGTTCCCCTCTCAATATCGCATATCCGGCATATGCCAGTTACGCGATACATGCCGCCACTTGCTCGACCGAAACCGCCAACCATCTACTCCCTGTTGTCCTCCTGCTGCACATGGGCGAAGTTGCAACCGCACACTGAGCTACGTGTGGCGGCCCCACATCTTTCGCCACCGTAGCAGCGCAGACGCCCCTACCCACTCACACAACGTTTTTTCCATCGTATCACCGGGTGCGCATCCCGGCATAACGCGCACCAACGGCGTACCCCATGCGGGGGAGACGATCGGCCATCGCCGTATCGATCACTCTTGCGGAATCACCCGATGCTCTCCGCCCTCTGAACGTTCATTACCGGCCAGAGAAATGGCGGAGAAATCACACACCCATATATCATTTTATTGATCGGAGTATCATCACATGAATTCACGGTTCAAAAAAATGCTCCTGAAATCCCTGTACGCCGCCGGCGTGGGAACGCTTCTTGCCGCATCCGCAGCCGTGGCCCAGACCGACTGGCAGGGCCTCTACGGCACCTCCACCGGCCTGGACGCAGCGGCCCGTGGCGGCGTGCTCCACTTCGCCGACGGCAGCGCCGTTGCCGTGGGGGAGACCCGCAATACCAATAACGATATCTATGTGCTCCATTACTCCGGCACCTACTGCTGGGGCACCGACTGGCAGCGCACCTACGACATCGGCGGCAACGATGTGGCCCGCAAGATCCGCAGAACCAGCGACGGCGGATATGTTATCGTCGGCACCACCGACAACACCCGGAACGAGTGCTCCGGATCGCCCCGCAACGACATCTTCATCCTGAAGATCAACGCCACCGGAGTTGTGCAATGGGTGAGGACCTACGGCGACGGCCTGAGCGACGAGGGCTGGGATATCCAGCAGCTCCCCGACGGCGGATATATCGTGGCCGGGAGCACCAGGAACTACGGCTCCGGCAACAACGACGCCTATCTGCTCAAACTGCTGGCCGATGGAAGCATCAGCTGGGGAAGATGCTACGGCGGGGCGAACGATGATTATTTCCTCTCCTGCCAGGTGACGGCAAACGGCGAAGTGATTGCGGCCGGCGGCACCAACAGCAACACATTCGGCGGGACCGATTATTATGTGGTCCGCGTTACCACCGCGCTCGGCAATCCGGTGGCCGGCTATCCGGCCAACTATGGCGGCGCCCAGAACGAAGGTGCCGCACGCGCCATCGAGCTTGCCGACGGCAGCATCGCCATCGCCGGCTACACCCGCACCTTCGGCGGCAACTCCGAGGGCTATATCCTCCGCACCTCCGCCGCCGGTCTGGTCACCGACGGCCATTATTACGGCGGCGGCGCAAACAACGGCTGGGACGAGTTCCGCGATATCACCCAGCTCTCCGGAGGCGACCTGATGGTGACAGGACTCTTCTTCAATCCCACCGGCGGTTTCGGCGGCAATTACGATGTCTATGTGGGACGCGTGGCGCTGGCAACCCTGAACCCGGTGTCGCAGCTGGTCTTTGGCGGCACCCAGGAAGATCAGGGCTGGGCGATCACCCGCTCCGGCACCGGCAATCCGGACGGCTGGATGGTGGCCGGGCTCACCCGGAGCTACTACGCCGGCGCCCCCTCGTATATGTATGTCATCAGCCGGCCGAGCATGGCCCTTCTCAACTGCAACGATCGCATCCCCACCATCACGCATGCGCGGCAGTTGCTGACGCGC
Source organism: Candidatus Kapaibacteriota bacterium (assembly GCA_048594725.1). Classification (GTDB taxonomy): domain Bacteria; phylum Bacteroidota; class Ignavibacteria; order OLB7; family OLB7; genus JAFDZV01. The sequence continues at coordinate 11,343 of JBMDXA010000045.1, read as the reverse complement.
AATACCCAGTCGCAGGCAACCCTCTTCTGGTACCGCTACTGCCCCACCCCGGTGGACGCACTGATTGCGGATGACTGGATCTACTTCTGTGGCGAGTGCCAGGCCGGAAAGACGGTAGAGAGGGGCAAGGGGAAGATAGCGGGCTACCGCGGCCTCCAGGGAGTTATCGCCCCGGCGCTCGACTCGGCCAATCTCTCGGTCTCCTCGGTCGATGAACGCTCCGGCATCTCGGCCGCGCTGTATCCGAACCCGGTCAGGAGCGGAAACAGCTTCACCATAGCGCTTCCGGCAGGCTCCAGCGCCGCCGACATCACCGTCACCGATATGGCCGGCGCGGTGGTGTACACCGGGAAGGCCGGCGGAACGGAGATATCGATCGATACCGAAGGGTGGAGCAGCGGCGCCTACGCCATCCGCCTGAGCCGTGGCAGCGAATCGGTCACCAGACGGATCGTCGTCACCGAATAAACGTACTCTCCGGAGGCGAGCCTGCCCGCAACAGCAATGCTCGCCACTTCACGCAGGCCGGGACTATCCATTACAGTGGTAGTCCCGGCTTCTTTTTTTCTCGCCGGCTGGCAGTCCATAGGCGGGATCATTCGGTATCCAGCAATCCCCTATTCGCCACCACTTACACAGCAACCACCACCACTTGCTCGGCAGCACCGGTCAACGACTCGTTTGCGGTTGCCACGGCTTAGAAAATAATCCACTTTATCGTCCGATAAATGAAAACAGCATCGGCAACTGATTCCGCAAATCAAAGAAAACCATCCATTACCGAAAACAAAAAAAATACAACGCAACGACATCGAAGAACCTCATCTCTATCGCCTTTATTCCAGCACCCACCAGGAAGGCAGCGGAGCACTTACAACCATAATCGTGGAGCATCATCACATGAAGTCCAGATTCAGAACATCCTTACAGTTCTTGTGCGCCCTCGGCATGGGACTGATTGCATCGGCATCGGCGGCAATTGCACAGAACAACTGGGAATCATTCTACAGCCCCAGCTTTCACACTACCGCAGCACGGGGTGGTGTACTTCATTTTTCAGATAATAGCTCAATCGCTGTAGGAGAGACTAAAAGCGCAGGTGGCACGTATGATATTTACGTAACCCATCAGGGGAGCAACAACTGCTATGTACCCGACTGGCAGTACACATATAATATCGGCGGCAACGATATTGGCCGTAAGATCCGCAAGACTTCCGACGGCGGATATATCATCGTTGGCACGACCGACAATACCGGAACCGGCTGCAATGCCAACAACATTTTTCTGTTGAAGCTGAATAATGCAGGAGGCGTATCCTGGGCCTTCACCTACGGTGGCAGTGCGGTTGACGAAGGACGTGATGTGCAACAGCTTTCCAATGGGGATTATGTGGTTGTGGGAAGCACCTATTCGGCCGGGTTCGGCGGAAGAGATGCGTATATGATGAGGGTTGGCCCCACTGGTTCCCCGTTATGGGGGAAGACCTATGGAAGCAGCGGCGACGACTATTTCCTCTCGGTAGAGATTGCCAGCAATGGCGAGCTCATCGCCTCCGGGGGAACTACGTATAACTCGTTTGGTGGCACCGACATTCTCATGGGGCGATTTTCCCCAACCACCGGGAATGCGGTTTATTACTACAATTATGGCACGCTCTCCAACGAAGGGGCATGGCGCGCAATCCCGCTGACGAATGGTAATATCGCCATCTGTGGGTACACCAGGGGTTTCGGCGGCAGCGCTGAAGGAACTATTCTCCTTACCAACAGCAGTGGCGCCCTCCTCACCTCCCGTTATTATGGTGGCAACACGGGAGGCTGGGACGAATTTCTCGATATCACCCAGCTTGTCAACGGCAATCTGGCGGTTACCGGACTCTTTTATAATCCGGCGGGCGGATTCGGCGGCTATGATATCTACGTCGCTTCGGTCAACCCCACTACGCTGGTGCCGACAGCCCAATTGCTCTTCGGCAACGAGGGAGATGACCAGGGCTGGGCGATCACGAGATCCGGCAATGGCGGCGCTGACGGATGGATGGTCGCCGGTCTGAGCAACAGTCGCTACACTGGCAACCTGGAGAATATGTATGTTATCAGCCGTCCTAATATGAACCGACGGTTCTGCCAGGATACGATTCCGTATACTATCAACGGATCTGCCACATACAGTTCCTCTACCTATCCTCCTCCCTCAACGGTCTATATTCTGGCCTGCTCGGTGTCAGTCACCCGGTTGGAAAGAGATGATTTCATCCCTGGTTGCGGTGACTGCGGGACGTTGCAGCCGGGCAGACCAAATAGCAAAGGTATCTCCGAATATCGTGGGCCGGCTGTTCCGGCACGGATTGCACCGGCAATCGATTCGGCCAATCTCTCGGTCTCCTCGGTCGATGAACGCTCCGGCATCTCGGCCGCGCTGTATCCGAACCCGGTCAGAAGCGGAAACAGCTTCACCATCGGGATTCCCGCCGGCTCGCTTGTTACCGAGATCACTGTCAGCGACATATCCGGTAAAGTGGTCTACAGCGGAACAGCCAATGGGATTCAGGCTACGATCGGCACCGGCGGCTGGGCAGGCGGAATCTATGCGGTCAGCCTGAAAAGTGGCGACAGGTCCGAGACAAGACGGATCGTCGTCACCGAATAAACGTGCTCTCCGGACATGCGGCAGCCGCCAGCAATGGCAGTGCCCCGTTCCTGCAGGCCGGGACTATCCATGCCAGGATAGTCCCGGCCTCTATGTTTCCATCTGCGGCCGCCGGAATATAGATGCGATCCGGTTTCCGCCGCCCCCGGCAACCGGTGCCGCGGTCCTGCATTTTTCCGGCACATATCACCACTTAATCAGATGCCGCTACCGCCCAATCAGTTTTAATTGTGCCCGGCTCGAAAATACCTCAGCTTGCACCCGCAGATACGGCAACGGCCGGTTCGCCGGACTCCGGCCCGGCGCTCTGCAAACAGATCATCGCACACAATATTCTTTCGGAATTATGGCGTGGGTTTATCGAGCAACCAGCCACGTTGCTTGCGGATATCCTCATGTCCCTGCCTGAGAATACAGGTTCTCCCGGCAGTGGAATTACAACACACGAACCACAGTATCAGAAGATTCATCCCCGCTGTTGCTACACCGCTATCCCCACAGAGAGGCGGCGGGGAGATCGCGTCCATATATCATATCATCTTGGAGTATCATCACATGAAGTCCAGATTCAAGACGCCTTCGTTGAAATCCCTGTGCGCCGTCGGCATGGGATTATTGCTCTCCGCATCGGCGGGCATCGCCCAGAACGACTGGGAAGGATTTTACAACTCCGGGAATTTCACCGCTGCCGCCCGTGGCGGCGTGCTTCATTTTTCCGACAACAGCTCCATCGCTGTTGGTGAGGCAACGACCCTTAATGGCACTGTCGATATCTATGTCACCCACCAGCCAGGTAATGAATGCGGCAATTTCGACTGGCAGTACACCTATCATATCGGTGGCAACGATATCGGCCGTAAGATCCGCAGGACATCCGATGGTGGTTATATCATCGTCGGCTCCACCCAGAACACCGGCACCGGCTGCAACGCCGACGACATTTTTCTCATGAAGATCACCAGCCTCGGCGCGGTGAGCTGGACCAGGACTTATGGTGGCCCCGGTATCGAGGAAGGGTACGATGTGCAGGAACTCGCTGGTGGGGACTTTATCGTTGCCGGAAGCATCACCTCCACCGGCGCAGGATTACGAGATGGATACCTGTTGAGGACCAATTCGCTCGGAGTGCCGATATGGGGACAAACCTACGGATCGGCCAACCATGAATTATTCATCTCGGTGACAGTGGCTGCCAATGGCGAGCTGATCGCATCGGGTTCGTACTCCAACTCTAGCAGCACGGTCGTCGATATCATCCTGGCCCGTATCAACGCAACCACAGGGGTTCCGGTCTTCTACTCCACCTATGCCACTGCTTCCAATGAGGTAGCCTGGCGCGCGATAGAGCTGGCCGGCGGGAACATTGCGCTCTGCGGCAATACACGAGCGTTCGGCGGCAACTCCGAAGGGCTCATCATGCTTACCAACAGCGCCGGCACATTCATCAGCGGCCACTATTACGGTGGCGGAATCAATAACGGCTGGGACGAGTTCCTCGATATCACCCAGCTCTCCGGCGGCGACCTGATGGTCACCGGCCTTTTCCATATGCCGTCGGGAGGATATGGCGGATATGATGTCTATGTGGGGCGCGTCAACTCGGTTACGCTCGCACCTGTCGCACAGTTCCTGTTCGGCGGTGCCCGCGATGACCAGGGATGGGCGATCACGAAGTCAGGCAGCGGCAACCCCGACGGATGGATGGTAGCAGGTCTCAGCGGGGGATACGGCACCCTCTATCCGCAACGGATGTACATCATCAGCCGTCCGAACATGACCCTGCGTGATTGCCAGTCCGTTGCTATCAACCCCGTGCATGGATCGGCCCCGCTCTCCCGTGTCACATCGACCCCATCACGATTCAGCTACACCCTCAATTGCGCGGTAACGGTAAGCCGTTCCTCTACAGGAGGATACCAGGCGGGCTGCGGCGACTGCGGCTTCTCGAAGCCGGGAACGCCGGGCGTGGAGATGGAAGGGATATCCGAGTATCGCGGACCGGATTTCTCGGCCCGCATCGCACCGGGCATCGATTCCTCCAGCCTCCTGGTCTCCTCGGTCGATGAGAACGCCGGCGGATCGGCAGCGGTCTACCCGAACCCGGTCAAGAACGGTGCAAGCTTCACGCTCGCTCTGCCGGCAATCGCCGGGAGCATCGAGATCACCGTTACCGATATGGCGGGCAAGGTGATCCATACCGGCACCGTCAGCGGCACCGAGGCATCGATCGATACCAAGGGCTGGGCCGGCGGCGTCTATGCGATCCGGCTGAGCCAGGATGGCAGGGTCTCCACCAGGCAGATCGTGGTCACCGACTGATAGCTTCGAAGATGGAGGCCCGCCGCCGATAGGGCGGTCCTCCGCTGTCACCGGGAACCGCGGTCATCCATACAACGGATGGCCGCGGTTTCCTCCTTTCAGCCCGCTCCCATCCCCGATTCCCCGGCACTCTACCCTCCCCCGCCGCCGCATATACCAACCCCGCATGTAACTTTCTCGCAACACCCGTTTTTTTATAGCTCCCCCGGAGCTTATCGCCTATCCTTCTCACCGGACCGGCAACCTTTTTTCTCCGGAAGTGAGAAGAATGGAAGACTCATTGGTTTCCATAGGGACAATCCATAGTTTTCCCCGTCCGCAATCTGTTTCATCGGCTATAGTCCGCTTCCGTTCGGCCACGGCATATCAGTAACGTTCATGGACGATTTCAGCAGCATCAGAGGCCACGCGGCCATCGCAGAGGCGTACCGCCATCATCCTGCGATCGCTCCGCATGCCTGGCACGGAACCGCCCGGGCCCCCCTGTTCCATCATGGCCCCTGCTATCGATGAGCGCCATCCACTCCGAGATCCCCCGTTCCCGGCCGCACATCCGAAGCAGCCTCCTGATGCTGCTCCTGGCGCTGCTGTTCCCCGGAACCCTTCCGGCGCAGCAGAATCTCCTGAAGTTCGATCGCCTGACCTCCGAGCAGGGCCTGTCCGATAACTTCGTGCTCTGCATGATGCAGGATAGCCAGGGGCTGATCTGGTTCGGCACCCGCGACGGATTGAACCGATACGACGGCTACGGCTTCACGGTGTATCGCCCCATCCCCAACGATCCCCGCTCCCTCTCCGACGGGGGGATCGAGCGCATCATCGAGGACCGGAGGGGGAGGATCTGGGTGGGCACCCAGAACGGCGATCTCAACCGTTTCGACAGGGCGACCGGCACATTTCTCCGTTTCGTCCACGATCCGCACGACCCCTCCTCCATCCCCGGCGGCACCATCACCTCCTTCTGCGAACAGGGAGACTACATCTGGATAACCACCGCCGGCACCGGCACCAGGCTCTGCAAGATCGACACGAGAACGGGTGAAATCATTCGCTACCCCCACTCCCCCGATGATCCGGGAAGCATCAGCAGTTCCAGAACTTCCTGGGTGACCGCCGATCGTAGCGGCAGGGTGTGGGTTGCCACCGATGATGCCGGGCTGAACCTGTTCGATCCGGCGACCGGCCGGTTCATCAACGGAAGGAGCGTTGCGGCCTATGCCTTCGCCGCCACCGGCCCCATCTCCAGAATGCACGCCGATATCGATGGAACGCTCTGGCTCTGGAATCAGGCGAAGGTGGTATCGTTCAACCCGGCAACCGGCCGCGCGGAGCAGGGAGAGATGCTGGAGCAATACGCCGGCGGCGTGCAGATGGGGATTATCTACGCCATCCATCATGACCGGCAGGGGCTGATCTGGCTGGGAGGCTCCAATGGGGGAACCGGGATCATCTCCCCAGGAGACGGCAATGTTCTGCACATCCGCCAGAACGATTACGATCCCTACAGCATCAGCAGCAACCGCGTCTACTGCATGATGGAGGACCGCGCCGGAAATATCTGGCTTGGAACCGATAACGGCGTCAGCAAATTCAACCGGCGCAACTGGCAGCCGCGCTACTATCAGCACGATCCGCTGAACCCCGCCAGCATCTCGCACAAGGTGGTGCGCAATATCATCAAGGACCGGCACGGGGATCTCTGGATAGCCACGGAGATCGGAGGGGTGAACCGTATCTCCGGAACCACCGGGGCCGCCACACGCTACCCCTATTATCCGGAGCGTCCGTGGGACCCCGTGGACCAGACCGCCAATGTGCTTTACGAGGACTCCGCGGGATATATCTGGGCGGGAAGGAATTCCGGTCTGGCGCGCATCGATCCCCGTACCGGGCGCTTCCGGCCATATCTTCTTGTGCCGCCCGACGGGCAGACCAGGATGAGCTACCGGGTCTGGTCGATCCTGGACGACCGTAACGGCTCGTTATGGATAGGAACGTTCGGAGGGCTCTTCAAGCTGCACGGGCCTAGCGGACAGTTCACCTACTACCCATCCGGAGCGCAGGGACCGGCAAGCAACGTTATCCTCTCGCTCTATCGGGATACAACGGGAGATCTCTGGGTGGGAACGGAAAAGGGACTGAGCAGGCTCGATAGCAAAAGCGGCATCTGGCGGCATTACCGTCACGATAGCAACGATGGTTCCAGCACCGGGAGCGACCGGGTATGGTATATACACAAGGACCGCGATGGAATATTCTGGCTGGCGACATCCGGAGGGGGACTGAACCGGCTCGATCCCGGTACCGGAAAATTCCGCCACTTCACCGAGCAGGACGGGCTTGCCAACAATATCGTCTGCGGTATTCTGGAGGATGACCGAGGCAGGCTGTGGATCAGCACCACCCGCGGAATTTCCGTGTTCGACCGGACCACCGAGAAATTCAGAAATTACGGTTTGCAGGATGGTTTCTACGTTCAGGAATTTCATTTCAAATCCTGCTACAAGGATGAGCGCGGATATTTTTATTTCGGCGGATATAACGGCGTCATCACATTCCATCCCGACAGCATCGGCAATAATCTCCATCCTCCCGATATCATTCTCACCTCCTTCAAGGTGTTCAACAATGATAGAACCCTCGATATGATCGGGACCAGCGGCCGGGAGATACGCCTGGCATACGACAGCAATTTCTTTTCGTTCGGATTCGCCGCGCTCGATTTCACCAACTCGCGGCGCAACCAGTACCGCTACCGGCTGGAAGGGTTCGATAACCAGTGGCGCGAAACCGACGGGCGGCACCCGCGCGCGGAGTATACCAATGTTCCCCCCGGCAGATACACCTTCCGCGTTCAGGGGTCTAATAGTGACGGCATCTGGAACGGGAAGGGGATTTCCACAACAGTAGAGATAGAACCCGCGTACTGGCAGACATGGTGGTTCAGAACGCTGGCGATTCTGGCCGCCGGAGGTACCGTTGCGGCGGTTGTTGCAGGGCGCATCCGGGGAATACGGCGGCGCGGCGATCTGGAGCGGAAAATGGTCGAATATCAGTTGAAGGCGCTGCGCGCGCAGATGAACCCGCACTTCATCTTCAACTCGCTCAACTCCATACTTCTGTTTATGCTGGATCATGATACCGATGCGGCGCATCTGTATCTGACCAAATTCTCCAGGCTGATGCGGTCTACGCTGGAACATTCCAACAGCGAATCGATACCACTGGCGGAGGAACTGGAGGCGCTGAAATTCTACCTTGACCTTGAAGCGCTCCGTATGGACAATAGCTTCACGTATAGCATCACCATGGCGCCGGATATCCTCCCGGACGAGGTGATGATACCCCCGATGCTGATCCAGCCCTACGCCGAGAACGCGATCATGCACGGACTGAAACGGCGCGAACCCGGCGGGCACCTCGCCATCGATATACGCCTGGAAACGGAATGGATTCTCTGCTCGGTGACCGATAACGGGATCGGCAGGGAACAGGCCGCGGCGCTGAGCCGCAATCACCAGCGGCGGCACCGGTCCAGAGGGATGCAGGTGACCAGGGAACGCCTGGAAATACTGGGGTCTCTAAGCAGACAATCGTACAGGCTGGAAGTGATAGATCTGAACGACGACAAGGGAACACCACTGGGAACACGGGTCGAGATCCGTATTCCGGCCGCATCGTCGAACGCAACGGACAGGAACCAACAGGAGCCATGGATATGATACGCGCAATTATCGTTGATGATGAAGGACGGGGCAGAAAGACGCTCGAGAAATTACTGGAACGGTTCTGCTCCGATGTCAATATCGTCGCCTCGGTGGACTCGGTGGATGCGGCGCTCGTGGAGATAGCCCTGCACCGCCCGGAACTCCTCTTTCTCGATATCGAGATGCCGTTCGAAAGCGGCTTCGATCTGCTCGATATGCTCGCAGACGAACGGCCGGAGGTGATATTCACCACCGCCTACGACCAGTATGCGCTCCGCGCCGCAAAATCGAGCGCGCTCGATTATCTCCTTAAACCGATAGCCAGCGATGAGTTGATAGTGGCCGTGGAAAAGGCCCGTAAACGCTTCCGCACCGGCACCCGCCAGGAAAACGCCCGGCAGGCATCAGCGGCTCCGGAGCCCGGACTCGCGCTCCGGGATACGAAGGAAGCCGCGCAGGACCGCCAGCGCGTGGCGATTCCCACGGATGACGGGCTGATTCTGGTACGCATCGACGACATTATCCGCTGCACCGCCGAGGGATGTTATACACGGCTGTATATGCTCGATGGCGGGGAGATACTGGTCTCCAGAACATTGAAGGATTTCGAGGATCTTCTGCCGGAAGTCTGCTTCGTCCGGGTGCATCACTCCCATCTCATCAATCTTCAGCACGCCAAGAAATATATCCGCAGCGACGGGGGAAAACTGGTGATGTGCGATAATACCACCGTGCTGGTCTCCCGCAGAAAAAAGGATGAGCTGATGAAAAGGTTGATGCAGATGTAGCCACCAGGTGATGGCTGCGCCGGCCGGACGAAAGAATATGCCGCTTCCGGCGGAGCATCAAAAAGAACCCTTCTCTCCTATGGCCGGTATGCTAGGCTCCCCTCTTCCGGGGGCTGGCAGAGGCGCATGCCATATGGATACGGCAACCGGGCCTGGATATGCTGCCTGTTCAATGGCCGCCGCCTGCCGAAAAAAATCCCATCACCAGCCAGCCTCCTCTCTCCCCTGTTCCGATCTCCCCGCTCTTCCAGAGCGGATTTCACTATGGTTATTCTGTCGTGGCCCCCGTAGGGGGCACCCATGTGTAGAAAAGACACCCGGATGTTCTCCGGAAGCTCCGTAGGAGCGGTCCCTTCTTCCTGGTCTAAAAGGCGTAACTCGATTGAAATCCGCTCTACATACCTACGGATACGTTTCATGAGATCCCCGGTACTGTTCGCACGGAGTTCGACTCCGTGCGCGACCGTAGCAGCAGGGGTCGCCCAGTAGAACTCCGCGACAACACAACAACAGAATCTCAGATAACTTCTGCCGAAGTACGTACCACTTACTTACCCGGCTCCACCACTTGCTTGCCCGCCATTGTACTCCCGGGATCGATCGCCGAACTTGGCCGGCGAACGGGAAACGGAACATTCCGGCGGCTCCATGTTCGCGCCACGCCGGATCGCCTCGCTCCCTTCGTTCCATGCATCTACCATACGGACCTTCACCGGCATGGGAGAATATCCGCGCACCTGCAAAAAAAAGCGAATTGCAACACGCTCAATTACCTTTGGAGTATCACCATGCGATCGAAACTCTGGCAGAATATTACACACGCTCTTTCGGCAACGGGAATGGCCGCGCTTTTTCTGGCATTGGCACCGGCCGATGCCGATGCGCAGCTCTGGCAGTCGACCCATAATTATTCCGGCTCGGATATAGGGCGCAGCGTCGTTCTGCTGTCGGATAATATGGTTGTCACCGCCGGTGAAAAAATGACCGGCACCTCCAGCGCCGACGTGGTCGTGGTGAAAACCGATCCCTGCGGCGATGTTATCTGGTCCTACCCGTACGATATCGGCGGACGCGATCAGGTGGGAAGGATCAGGGCCACCGCCGATGACGGATTTATCGTGGTGGGTACCACGCAGAATATAAACTCGGATGGATGCGGCACCCGCGACGATATTTTCCTGCTGAAACTGGCAGCCTCCGGCGCCGTGGAATGGTGCAAGGTATACGGAGGATGTGCTCTGGATGAAGGACGGGACGTGCAGGTAACCGACGACGGCTTCGTGGTGGCCGGTTCCACCACCAGCTACGGCGCCGGCGGGGTGGACGCGTATCTGATGAAAACCGATCTGAATGGCACTCCGCTCTGGGGCAAAACCTACGGCGGGACCGGGCTCGATTTCTTCACCTCCTGCACCATCGCTCCCAACGATGAGATCGTGGCCGTGGGCGAGACCTTCTCCTACACCGATCCCAGCAACGGCGATATCTTCGTGCACCGCGTCAACCAGCTGAACGGCGGCCCCACGGTCGGCTTCCCCAAGCGCTACGGCGGCGAGCTGAACGACCTTGCCTGGAGCGTGCTGATAGAGCCGCTGACCGGATATATCATCATCGCCGGCGGCACCAAGAGCTACGGGGGAAATTCCGAAGGATTCCTCCTGCGATTGAACCCCGTCGGCACCCCGATCACCATGAAAACCATCGGCGGGCAGATGAGCAACGGCTGGGACGAATTTCTCGACATGACCCGATACGGCACTTTCTATGTGGTGACCGGGCTTTTCAATAATGCTCCGGGGAGCTGGGGCAACTACGATATGTTCGTGGGCGTGTTCGACGGATCGTTCAATACCATCTCGACGATACTGCACGGCGGT
>JBMDXA010000044.1:0-15910 GCA_048594725.1 Candidatus Kapaibacteriota bacterium | reverse complement strand
CGGAATGAGCGATCGTTCCTGAAGTGTCTCCCCAGTTATCTTCTGGATCGTCTGCGCGATAACTCGTTCGAACATGCCCCGAAACTACGACTTTTCGGCGATATCATCCCGCCCCACATTCCGGAAGAACGATTTCATGGGAGGAGATTCCGCCTGGAAGTACCCTTGTTCGATGCCCGGCGGAGCCGTAGATTCCCCTTCATATCTATGCTCTCCCGTTATCCGAACTTCATTCCGCCCCTCCTGCGGCCTCCGGATGATCGCCCCCGCGGTGCGATCCGGCCGCTCGTTGCGCTGCTGCTTGCCATCGTGGCGCTGGCGCCGGCGGGGGCGCGGGCACAACCCCAGGAGAGCCTTCCGGGGCCGATGCAGACCGGGCGGGGCGGGGCACGCCATGCAATCAGGGCGCTCCAGCAGGATCTGGATGCCATCCTTGGCGATAGAAATTTCGCCGATGCCTCCTGGGGCGTATCGGTGGTCTCGTGCGACAACGGGGAGGCCCTGTATGCCAGCAACGACAGGCGGAACCGGCAGCCGGCCTCCAATCTCAAGCTCCTGACAACCGTTGCGGCGCTCCGGAATCTGGGAGGGGAGTTCCGCTACTCCACCGATCTGTATGCCGGCGGGAACGTGGGGGGCAACGGGGAGCTGAGCGGCAATCTGGTGGTGCGCTGCTCCGGGGACCCATCCATCTCCCCCGATTTCGGGATCGATCCGCGCGAGATGGTGCGCCGCTGGGGGCATGCGCTGGACTCGCTCGGGATACGCTCGGTGCAGGATGTGCTGGTGGATGCATCCTACTTCGACGAAATCCCCTACGCTCCGGGATGGGCATGGGATGACGAGTCGTTCGGGTTCAATGCCCAGATCAGCGCGGCCGCCATCTACGACAACAGCGTGGAGATCACGGTAACACCGGGCAAGACTCCCGGCGCGCCGGTCTCCATCGATATCTCCCCCTCCACCGCCTATGTGATGCTGAAGGTGACCGCCCTGACATCGCGAGCGGATTCCACCTCCACGGTCGATATCCGGCGGGGACGCAAGAGCGATCTGATAGAGGTGAGCGGCACCATCGCCGCCGGCTCCGAACCGTATGTGGAGCATATCAGCGTGGAGAACCCGGCGCTCTTCTTCGCCACGCTTGTCAAAGAGGAGCTGGGGCGATTCGGGATCGTGGTGCACGGGGACCCCTACAACGCGGCGGAATACCCGGCCCCGTTCAGCTACCTGTCGCTCCGGAAAGTGGATACGCACCGCTCGCCCCCGCTGCGCGATATCGTGGCGGCCACCAACAAGCTCAGCCTGAACCTGGCCGCCGAGATGCTGGTGAAGAAACTGGGACGGGAATATCTCGGCGTGGGCTCCACCGCCGCCGGGCTCGATGTGGTGAAACGTACCCTCGGCGATGCCGGCATCGACAACGAGCACATACGCCTGTACGACGGCTCCGGCCTCTCGCGCCAGGATATGATAGCCCCGGCCGACATCACCGCGCTTCTGCGGTGGGGCTACCGCTCCCCCATCGCTACAGATTTCATGAACTCCCTGGCAATAGCCGGGGTGGATGGTACGCTCGCCAGCAGGATGCGCGGAACGCTCGCCGAGCGGAACGTGATCGGCAAGACCGGGTATCTGGGAGGGATCAGAGCGCTGAGCGGATACGCGCGAACGCGCGATGGGGAGACCCTGGCGTTCTCCATCATCATCAACAATTACTCCGTCCCCACCAGCGTCGTCAACACGGCGCAGGACCTGATCGTCATGCGGCTGGCGAGCTTCTCGCGCAAGAGCTGAAGAACGAGCAAACCACCAATAGTGGATAGTAGTACGCAGGTTTCAGTGTTCAGGAAGAATCGGGTCCGTTCGCGGCCTCGCCCGCTGTCGGTATTGCAGCGGGGTCGATAGATAGTAGATAGCAGCCGGTGGCAAAGAGAAGGGGAGATGAGCCGTTCGGCGCGCTCCTGTACCCTGTCCGGCTTCGTCACCTCGTTCTTCCCTGCTCCCTGAATGGTTACCCTGGACTCGTTGATTTCCGGACTCTCCCCAGTCCTCCCATCTCATATCGTACATCCGAAATCGTCGCACGCACCGTTATGCAACCAACTACTCTACGTGCATCGCTGCTGGCCCTGGCGCTCCTGCTGCTACCGGCATTGCTGCCGGCACAGATGACCTACGAGACCGCCGAGCGGCAGATGAAGCCGAAAAAGCGCGAGATCTATTTCTATGGCATGCGCGCATATCCCTTCGGCAAAATCCCGCAGAATGCCCGTATGGATGCCATCGGTTATACGGCCTCCAGAATGAAGCCGTTCGGCTACGGCTCGCGCTCCATGCAGGCGATCAACCAGTGGCGCGCCATCGGGCCGAACGATGTGGGGGGGCGCGTCCGCTCCGTTGTGGCACATCCCACCGACGGCCGCACCCTCTGGATCGGCGCTGCCGATGGCGGCGTCTGGAAATCGACCGACCAGGGGGAAACCTGGAAGGCGACGATGGACCGCGAAAACGCCATCGCCATGGGCGCGCTGGCGGTGGACCGGCAGAACCCGAACGTGCTGTACGCCGGCACCGGCGAGATGAGCTCCAACATCGATTCCTATACCGGCGCGGGGGTGATGAAAACCACCGATGGCGGCGACACCTGGCGTCCGGTGGGGCTTACCAGCGTGGGGGCGTTCTCCCGTATCGTCGTGCACCCGAAGAACAGCAACCTGGTGTTCGCCGGGGCCACCAAGAACAACGGCGGATTCTATCGCTCCACCGACGCCGGCATCACCTGGACCCGCACCTTCGAGGACCCCGTCTCCGACGTCACGGTAAACCCGGCCAACGAGAACCAGCTCTGGATCGGCACCATGTCCAAGGGGATCTACCGCTCCGATGACGGCGGCCTGAGCTGGGCCGTCAAGAACTTCGATCTGGGCGTTCCCGGCAGCACCCTTGCGCGTATCTCGGTGCAGTGCGCCCCCTCCAGCCCCAACAACCTGTATGCGCTCGTCTACGAGACGCAGGGGAGCGGCACCAACGCCACCCATTACTCGCGCATCTACAAGTCCTCCAACAGCGGCGACGGCTGGCAGATCATCTACGACAACTCCCCGTCGAACTTCCTGAACAGCACCGGCCCGGCGCAGGGATGGTACAACAACGTGATAGCGGTGCATCCCACCGACCCGAACCTGGTGATCGCCGGCGGCATCGATATCGTGCGCACCACCAACGGCGGCAACAACTGGCAGTTGATCGATACCTATGCCTCCAGCGGTGCCCCGCATCCGGACCAGCATGCCATCGCGTTCGATCCGGCCGACAACCAGAGGGTCTATCTGGGCAATGATGGCGGCATGTACCGCAGCGAGAACAACGGCAACAACTACCAGCGCAAATCCAAGGGACTGGCGATCACCCAGTTCTATGCGATGGGGGTGGACCAGAAGCACCCGAGCAAGACCTATGGCGGCACCCAGGACAACGGCACCGTCACCAACCTCTCCTCCACCTACGGCGAGATCCTCGGCGGCGACGGATTTTTCGTGGTGGTGGACCCGGAGAACTCCGATATCGTCTATGCGGAGAACCCGAACGGCGACCTGTGGCGGATCAACCTCACCAACGGCGCGCGGCGCTATATCATGGGAGGCATCCCCTCCGGCGACGAGGCCGCATGGTCGGCACCGCTGGTGGCTGATATGAAGACCCCCGGCACCCTCTGGCATGGCCGCCACAGCGTCTATGTCACCTATGACCGGGGAGAGAGCTGGATTCAGACCGAGGCGACGTTCAACGGCCTGGCCTCGGCGATCGGCATCTCGCAGGCCAATCCCAATGTGGTCTATGCCGGTTCCGACCGGGGCGAGCTGTTCGTGACCACCACCGGCGGGTTCTCCTGGACCAACCTGGCAACCGCGCAGGGGGCGCCGAACCGGGCCATCACCGATCTGATCCCCTCGTTGCGCGACGAGAGCACCGTCTATATGTCGGTCTCCGGATTCTTCACCGGTCACGTCTTCAAATCCACCGATAAGGGGAGCAGCTGGAGCGATATCAGCAACGGCCTGCCGGATATCCCGGTCAACGCCCTGGCGATTCATCCGGATGACGAGAGCATCATCTACGCCGGCACCGATATCGGTGTGTTCATCACCCTGGACGGCGGCAAGAGCTGGGCGGCCTACAGCGAGGGACTTCCGCGCGTGGTGGTGGCCGATCTGGAGATTCATCTGGCAAGCCGCACGCTCCGCCTTGCATCGCACGGCCGGTCGATGTGGGAGATCGATCTGGAGAAGCCGTCGCTGCCGGTGGCAGTAGTCTCCCCCGCCGGGGGCGAGATCTGGATGGGAGGCACCTCGCAGGTGATCTCCTGGAACGGCTTTCCCGACGGTGCCCCGCTACGTATCGAGTTCTCGCTGGACGACGGCGAGCGCTGGGGTCTGCTGGCCGAAAACGTGGCCGGCACCACCTTTCGCTGGAATGTGTTCGATACCGCCGTTATCAACGCGCGCATCCGGGTCGCCAACATGAACGATCTCAGCCAGAGCGCCATCAGCCGGAGCTTCACCATCACGAAGTTCCAGCTTGGAGGGGTGCTGGGTGCCGGCCAAGTTCCCAGCGTTCCGTACGGTCTGGTCTACGACGGGGAATACCTCTGGGCCACCGATTTCTCTACCAACAAGCTGCTGAAGCTGGACCGCGACAAGCTTACCACCAGCCAGGTGGTCACCATGAGTCTGACCGGCGGCGACAGCCTTTTCACCGATCTGGCCTATCATCCGGGGAAGGGGCATTTCTTTATTCACAAGGTGGCGAACACCGTCGATACCGACCCCGGAGGGTTCATCTACGAGGTGGATAAGAACGGCGCGCAGATCGGGCGATGGGAATCCCCCTGCCGCTATCCCACCGGCCTAGTCTACGTCCCGGGCATCGACGGCAACCCCGAGCAACTGGTCGCCACCGATCGCAACGGCGTGCAGAACATCTACGCTCTGGATGTGAACAACCCGGCCACCACACTGAAGACCACACCGCGCCAGCGGCGGGTGACGTATGGCCCGCGCAGCGCCACCAACGGGCCGGACGGCCGCACCATCTACCAGGCGATCACCGACTTCACCGGCGAAGTGCTTCAGAACACGACCGCCGAGAAGTTCGTGCTGGAGAACCAGAACCTCGCCTGCTCCTTCCCCCTTACCTCGCCTCTCAGCTCCGGCGTCATCAACGCCCGCGGCATCGAGCTGGACCCGCGCGACAGCAACCTCTGGGTGAGCGATTACGAGGGGAATATCTACAAGATCATCAGCTGCGACGGCTCATCGAAGGGGACGGTCCCCCCGCCGCCGCTGAGCGTTCCGGGGGCGAACATCCCGGCCGGCATGAGCCTGGCACAGAACATCCCGAACCCCTTCACAACCGTCACGCGGATCGCCTTTACGCTCCCCTCCGCGGTCTCGGCGCGCCTGGCCGTGTACGATATGAACGGCCGCGAGGTGGCGGTGCTGGCCGATGGCCGGTTCGAGGCCGGCGAGCAGTACGCCGAGTTCGATCCGGCGGGTCTCCCCTCGGGGGTCTACCGCTATACCCTGCGAATCGACGGAGGCGCCACCCTGGGACGCACCATGGTATTCATCCGCTAGCGACGGGCGCACGCGCTTGGCGGACTGAAAACGCCGGCGGGAGCTACGGTTCCTGCCGGCGTTGTTGTTTTTGGGAACGGGGATTAGTTCCTATAGAGGATAACGACGGCCATAAATCCGGGCACGCCGGGTTCGAGTCCCAGCGAGACCACAGAGACACGCGATTTCTTTTAGAATCCGGAATCTATTTGTAGATATCACCCCTATCCCGTATTATCGTTCCGGTCGATTCGCCGCAGTACATACTGCCGGCGGATCCCGTCCAGTTCTAGTTATTCCACCCTCCCCGCCTATCAATCCTTCTGACATGTGAATCAAGATTGGAGTTCCGCATGAAAAAACTTGTTCTCACCACGCTGCTGGCATTTGCCCAGGCAGTTACCATTTTCGCACAGCAAATCATCATCCAGCCCTCCTCAGCATCAACTTCCTCACCTCCCACCGGGCAGCACGCCGCAGGCTCCGTACAGGGGGGATCTCAGATTCCGGAGAACGCAGCGTGGCTCCCCATGGGCCAGGGTCTGCCAGGGGAAGTAATGAAGGCAGCCACGTTCAAGGGAGATCTGTATGTATCACAGGAGCTACTAAACCAAAACAGAAACTATCGTGCAATGATCTCCCGGTGGAGAAACGGCCAGTGGGAAGACATCGCCAAATGTTACTCCAACGGTCGCAGCATACTGTTCATGGAGCATAATGGATGGCTTTACGCCAATACCTATACTTCGAGCCCCCAGCAGTCTCATTTCCTTTCCCGATGGGACGGCACCACGTGGGAGTCCTTCGATCTCCCCGAACGCAATTACGGCACAATTTTCTGCGGAACTGCATTTCAGGGGGACCTTTATCTGGGAGGTAATTTCGAGGACGCATTTGGCTCGGCAAGCTCCGGCAACATAGTCCGCTGGGACGGAAAGACGCTGCATCCGGTAGGGGGAGGAGTGGATAATCGAGATGAAATGGGTGGACGCGATTCCAATAATACCCAGGTCCACAGCATGATGGAATACAAGGGAAAGCTCTTTGTCAGCGGCATATTCTCGCATGTCGGCGGCACCAAGATGCCTTTTCTGGCAGTATGGAACGGGTCGAGCTGGGAAAAGCCTCCCGGCCCTGGTTATCCGGAGGACATCATGGACGAGATGTGCATTTATAATGATGCGCTTTACATGTACAGTGAATCCACCTGGAGCGGCATACCGGGCTTTCTGTATAAATGGGATGGTGTTTCCTGGGAACGGTTCACCACCCATCCGCTGATACACGTCAGCGCCATGACGGTCTATAACGACAAGCTCTATTTTACCGGACGGCACGCCGGCTCGGCAAATATCGTCA
Organism: Candidatus Kapaibacteriota bacterium; assembly: GCA_048594725.1. Lineage (GTDB taxonomy): Bacteria > Bacteroidota > Ignavibacteria > OLB7 > OLB7 > JAFDZV01. Next base: position 8,933 of record JBMDXA010000044.1, on the reverse strand, counting down.
GTTGGGACGGCACGACATGGCAATCATACGAGCCCTTTGAAGGGAGTACGCGCGACTCTCGCGTATATGGAGGAGCTCTGATCAAACATGATAACTCCCTGGTTTTTGCTGGCGATTTCTATTCGTTCCGTGGCACTCCTCTTAATAATATCGCGCGGCTGTGCCGCGAGGGAGAATGCGGAAGCATATCCGGCTCCATCTATCTGGACAAGGATAGGGATTGCATCCATGGCAGCACCGATTCGTTGCTCGGGCGACGTACCCTGATGATAGAACCCGGGCCTATCTATGTCTCCACAAACGCCTCGGGCAATTATACCGTCCAGGTTCTCCCCGGCGCCTATACCGTCAGCCTGATGCCCTTTTCGCACTGGAATCAGACCTGCCCTCCCTCATCTCTTCCACGCCCGGCGACGGTGAGGAACGGCGATGAGAAAATCGACGGGATCGATTTTGCAGCCGAGGCGATACCGGGAATACAGGACGTGCGGCTGGGAATTACCGGAACACGCGCACGCCCCGGACAGAGGCTCGAATATTTCATCACCTATGAAAATATCGGTACTGTTCCTGTGGACGGACGCATCATAGTTACCTATGATCCGCGTATTTCCGTGTACCGCAGCCAGCCAATGTCCGACCGCAACAATACCGGTACGCTGGAATGGGATTTCACCGGTCTGCTGGCAGGCGAATCGCGGACAATTCAGGTGGTTATGGATATACCACCAACAATGGAGCGAGGCGAAGTTCTCTGTGCCTCCACCGCAGCCGACATCAACGATCATCATCCGCCAATGTTCCTCACGGATGATCGTGACTCCATCTGCATTCCGGTTACCGGCTCATACGATCCGAACGATATCAGCGTGCTAGCCAATGGCGTGGATGGCAATGGGTATATCAGCCAGACGGATTCGCTGCTGACCTATACGATACGTTTTCAGAATACCGGCAACGATGTGGCATTCAGGGTGATCGTTGTGGATACCCTTTCACCGGATCATGATCCGGCCTCGGTGCGCCCGATCGTGGCAAGTCATCCCTGTACATTTACACTTGGCGGCGCGGGAGTACTGACATGGGTATTCGACGATATCATGCTGCCGGACAGTACAACCAGCGAAATCGAAAGCCACGGTGTCCTGAAATATTCCGTGCGCCTGCGCCGCAACCTGCCTCCCGGCACGCATATCCCGAACCGCGCCCAGATATATTTCGATTATAATGTACCGGTGGCAACCAACACCGTAGTCTCGACAATATCGGCTCCGCTTGGGGTGGATTATGCATCATCCGAAGCGACCGCCCGCATTACCCCGAATCCAAGCTCCGGCATGCTGACGATCGATGCGCCATTGCGGGAGGGAACGGAGATCATGGTGCTGGATATGCTGGGACGCCGCCTGATCGCCAAGCCGGCCCAGGAAGGGCGTATGCACACACTGGATATAGGTGCACTGCCAGCAGGAACCTATCTTATTACCCTGCCGACAACTACCGGCATGGAAGTTCGCCAGATAGTGCTGACGCGATAACCAGGCCCACCAATGAAAAAAGCCGCCCAGTCAGGAGCGGCTTTTTTCATTATTCCGATATCATCGCCGGAGCGTTTCAGCGCTCGCCCACGTTCAGTTCGCGGCGCACGGCCAGGAGGGTGCGGCGGGTATGATCGTCGCGGGTCTTCTGCGCCTCGATGGTGCTGATCGCATGCATCACGGTAGTATGATCGCGGCCGCCGAAATGGTTGCCGATGGTCTTCAGCGATATGCCGGTAAGCTCGCGGATCAGGTACATGGCGATCTGCCGCGCGAAGACGATCTCCTGCTTGCGGGTCTTCCCCACCAGCAGCGAATGGGGCACATCCAGCTGGGTGCAGACCGACTGCTGGATCTGCTCCACGGTGATGACCGGCTCCGGCACCGAGGCGATGCCGCTGATCACCTCGCGGGTAAGCTCCAGGGTCAGCGAAAGGTTTCGCAGGGAGCACTCCGCAAGCAGGGAGATGAGGCATCCCTCAAGCTCGCGCACCGAGGTGGTGACGTTCCGCGCGATATAGTCGATCACATCGCCCGGCAGCTGGTATCCCTCGTCGGCGCTCATCTTCTGGAGGATGGCGATACGGGTCTCCAGATCGGGGGGCTGCACATCGGTGGTAAGGCCCCACTGGAAGCGGCTGATAAGGCGGTCATCGACGCCGCGAAGCTGCTTCGGCGGCACATCGCTGGTCAGGATGATCTGCTTTCCGGCCTGATGCAGGGCGTTGAACGTATGGAAGAAGTTATCCTGGGTCTTCTCCTTGTCGGCGAAGAACTGGATATCGTCCACGATCAGCACATCGATGGAGCGGTAGTAGTTGGTGAACTCCTGCGACTTGTTATGCTGGATGGCATTCACGAACTCGTAGGTGAAGCGCTCGCTGCTGGTATAGACCACCGAGCAGTTGGGGCGGCCCTGAAGGATATAATGGCCGATCGCCTGCGCCAGATGGGTCTTTCCCAGCCCCACCCCTCCATATACCACCAGGGGGTTGAAACGGGTGCCACCGGGGTTGTCGGCCACGGCCTTGGCGGCGGCGTAGGCAAGCTGGTTGCACTCCCCGGTGATGAAATTTTCGAACGTGTAGCGTGCGTTCAGGTTGGACTGTGCCGGTGGCTCCGGGCTCTGCTGCGGCCGGCCCGGCTGGAACGTCGGCGAGGTGAACGGGGAGAACGTCTGCCCGCCGCCACGGCGCTGCGGGGCTTCCACGGCACGGTCGGCGGTGCGCACCGGCAGGGTGATCACCCGGTCCTGCGGGGCCTCGGCTGCGGCTTCCCCCACGGCATGATAGACAAGCTGGGCGCGGTCTCCGAGAACCTGCACCACGGTCTTGCGCACCAGGGCGTAATAATGCTCCTCGATCCACTCGTAGAAGAACTGGCTGGGAACCTGGATGGTAAGGGTGGCCTCCTCCAGACGGAGCGGCTTGATCGGCTCGAACCACACCTTATAGGCCTGGAGCGTAACGTTTTCGCGGATGATCTCAAGGCATGCCCCCCAGACGCCGGCCGCATCCCCTTCCCGCACCGGGGGGGGCGTGGGCGCCGCATCCTGCCCGGATGATTCCATCCGGGAGTTTCTGTTCTCAAACTGGGGTTGTATACCAATCATATCTCGTACACTCTTCCCATTGCGTAGGGCGTTCAGGTCGTGTCCGGTTCCTCGGCGAGGAGCCCGGTATGTAAGGCGATCCAGATTACTCAAGGGAAAACAATTCCTCTGCCGGATGAAGGGCAATTCAGCCGGTTCGGGGAGTTAAAATCTTAAAAACGTATGGAATGCTCTTCTTATCCGGTAGAGTGCGGCAGGGAGAGTTACGGGACCGCCTTCCGGAGGAGAGGTCGTAGCGGAAGCTTCGAGAGCCAAGTTACGACGGGGCAAAAACCAGTCGCAACAGTTCCACGGTTTCACGAAAGATTTTTCGCAGTAGCAAGATGAAACGGGTTTATGATGGAGATTTTCATCGCCCGTTGTATCTTTGCCGTTCTCATAACAATTACTATTCCGCCGGAGGTACCATACCATGAAGAGAACATATCAGCCGAGCCGCCGCAAGCGCCGCAATACGCACGGGTTCCGTGAGCGTATGGCTAGCAAGAACGGGCGCAAGGTGCTCGCCCGCCGCCGGGCGAAGGGGCGTTGGCGCCTGAGCGTCAGCGATGAGCCGCGCTACTCCCGTTAAAGCAAGATGATTTCCATCAGCAATGGCCCGTTCGTAATGATCGGGCCATTGCCGATTGTATGCCGTTGCCAGTCGTTTTTCGTCCTCTTCCCCCTTTCGGAGGCCCCATGCAGCAGATAACGGGTGCACGGTTTCCGCGCCAGGCCCGGCTGCGTGGCCGGGATTCCTTCGGACGGATCTTCCGTAGCGGAGAAGGGCTGCGCAGGGGAGAACTGGTGCTGAAGTACCGGGCGGTGGTAGTGCCGGCAGATTCAGCGGCTCCACCGGCGTCGCAACTGCACGCCGGATTCGTCGTACGCCGGAACGCCGGGCCTATCGCCAGGAGGAACCGTCTCCGCCGGATCATGCGGGAGGCCTATCGCCTGCAGCGTGCCCGGTTCCAGGACGCCCTGCCGGATGGCATCGCGCTTGACCTGGTATTCCTCTGGTCGGGAAGCCCGGAAGGGGCGCTCCGCCCCGATTTCAGCGCCATCAGCGCCGATATCGGCGCGGCACTGGGGGCCCTCCTCTCACGTATGCGGAAACGAGCAGCAGATGCAACAGGAGAACAGCGATAACGGAACCCCCGAAGAGCGCCCGGAGAAAATCCCTCCGGTACGCGCCATCTTCGTGGGGATGATCCGTATCTACCAACGGGGCATCTCCCCGCTTCTGCCCCCCTCCTGCCGGTTCCATCCGACCTGTTCGGAGTATACCCGCCAGGCGATCGTCCGCCACGGTATTTTCAAAGGGATCTGGCTTGGCATCGTACGGATTTCGAAATGCCATCCGTTCCATCCGGGAGGATACGATCCGGTTCCATAGCTCCCGGGAAGCCGCCGTACCCGCCGGCAACAACCCACCGGCTCTCGAATCCCTTCAGAGGCCCACGTACGCTCCCTGAACCTCCCGACCCCTCTCATACCCTCTCCCCGATCAAACCGGCCGCACAGCCCGAACCCCGAACCGGTTCATCGATGCGGATCGCCGGGATGATGCGGAGAGATGGCAACGAGCGATATTTGTACTCCGGCCGCGGCAACGCAACCGGACGCCCGAAACACTGTAGAAGCGCTAGCATAATCTTATCACGCGGCGGACGCCTGCACGGCATCGTGTGCGTTCATCGCGGGTCAATTCGCGTATCATGGATAAACGAACAATTCTGGCTTTCGTACTGATCGCTGCCGTCTTCCTGACGTGGTCGCTCTTCTTCTCGCCGAAGACTCCCCCCCCCGCCGCCGATAACCAGGGGGCACGAGGGGATTCCGGGCAGACCACGCTCCCGGCCCCGGCACAACCGCCGCTCACGGCACAGCCGCCGCAGCAGCGGCTCGGCGAACGCTATTCCAGGAATCTGGAGGGAGACCAGCGCTATATCACCGTGGAAGGCCCCCTCTACAAGGCCATTCTCAACACCAGGGGAGGTCTCCTCGCCCGCTTCGAACTCAAGAATTACAAGACCTGGTACGGCGCACCGGTCCAGCTGATCTCCGACTCCGCCGGCTTCCCCGGCGAACTCGGCGTCACCTTCACCTCGCGCGACGGACGCCAGATCACGACCGAGGATCTCATCTACCAGATCGATGCCCCGGCCAGCGTCACCCTGGGTGAAAACGATTCGGTGGTGGTAACCGCGCGGCTGCTTCTGGGCGGAAACCAGGGAACCGTGGTCCCCGATTCCATTCTCGCAATCGCCGACTCCGCTCTCCGTAGCGCTGCGGCGGATGCCTGGATGAAGGACCCGGTCAATGTCGCGGCATTCACCAAGGACGCACCGCTCATCGAGAAGCGCTTCGTCTTCCGCGGAAACAGCTATGGTATCGGGTTCGATGTCGCAATGCGGAATATGGCCCAGGAGATGGGACAGAACAATTTCGTGCTCTCCTGGAACAAGGGATTGAAGTACCAGGAGCATAACTCCGTGGGCGAATCCGGGAGCGCCAAGACGTTCGTGGTGAGCAACGAGGAGCTGAACGAGGTGAACGCCGGCGATGTGGGCAAGGCGGTGGAACAGAAGTTCACCGGGCCGATCGACTGGGTGGGCACCCACGTGAAGTATTTCGGCGTGGCGCTTATCCCGCAGCAGCCCCTGCCGGCCGCCACCGCCACCATCACCGGCTACGCCATCGGCGCCGATTCGAGCGGCCTGGTGGAGAGCTACGGCATGAAGCTGAACCTGCCGGTCAGCGGCGGCAATGCCAGCCAGAACTTCACGCTCTTCCTGGGACCGCTGGAGTACGGCATCCTGAGCGATTTCAAGCTCCAGGCGATGCTCGATATCGGCGCGCGCTTCATTATCCGTCCCATCGGCGAGTTCTTCATGCTCCCGATCTTCCGGTTCCTGCACCAGTTCATCGGCAACTACGGCATCGTCATCATCGTCTTCTCGGTGCTGATCCGCCTGCTGCTGTGGCCGCTGTCGGTGCCGCAGATCAAATCATCCAGAAGGATGCAGCTGCTGCAGCCGGAGATCACGAAGCTGCGCGAGAAGTTCAAGGACGACCCGCAGAAGCAGCAGATGGAGACGATGTCGCTGTATCGCGAGTACGGCATCAACCCGGTGGGCGGCTGCCTGCCGATGGTGCTCCAGTTGCCGATCCTCTATGCGCTCTGGGGAACGCTCAGCTCGGCCATCGAGCTGCGCCAGGCCGGGTTCGCCCTCTGGATTCATGATCTGTCCATCCCGGATGTGGTCACCCAGCTCCCCTTCACGATCCCCCTTCTCGGCGACAAGCTGAGCGGCCTGGCCCTTATCATGGGTGCCACCCTCTTCATCCAGCAGTCGATGATGATCACCGATCCGAAGCAGAAGGCGATGATCTACTTCATGCCGATCCTGCTGACCCTGGCGTTCAATCATCTTCCGTCGGGATTGAACCTCTATTATCTGACGTTCAATATCCTCTCGATCGGCCAGCAGGTGTATATGACCAAGTTCAGCAAGAACACGCTGACGCTGGAGCAGATGCGGGTGGAGGCGAAGGGAAAGAAGAAGGGATGGCTGGCGCAGAAGCTCGAGGAGGCGCAGAAGATGGCCGAAGTGCAGACCCGAGGAGGAGGCGCGCCGGGCGGAGGAAAGGTGGACGGACGCACGCCCGTGGAGCCCCGCTCCCGCAAGCCCAAGGCGTAGAGATAGACAGTAGAGATTAATCGCCGGCGCGGGCCGGGGATTTGAAGAAGTGGGCAATGGCCCGGCTCTCCCTCGCGGAGTGCCGGGCCTTCGCGTATATTAGCTGGCACCCGGCTCCGGAACGCACGGTCACACCGGGAACGGACGTGCTGTCTGACTGAGGAGCCCCCCGTTCTCATCCGGCGCGTGCGGCAACGGCCCCTGCGGGGATGCCACTGATCGTTCCGCTGGATCGTCTCTGCCGGAAGCCTTCCTTCGGAGGAGAAACCTCTCCCGCAGGTATCGGCAGGGCAGGATGGTCCGCCGGCGGCGGTCCGGCCTCCGGTCCGGAACCCGGTTATCATACACCAGAGAAGAGCATCGAATGAATTCACAAGTTGCTTCATCCACTCGGCGCGGGGTTTCCCCGGGCGTGGCCCGCATGCTGGCGGCCCTGCTCGGGATGCTGGTGCTGGCGCTCGGGCTCCCCTCCTGCTCCCCGGAAGATCCGTTCGTTCCCACACGCCCCTCCGATACCATCGATATCAACAAGGGAGCGTTTCTGCGTGTGATCCATGCGGCGCCGGATGCCCCGGCGGTAGGGGTGAATATCGATGGGGCCGCGTTCTTTCCGGGCCCCCAGGGCTACCTCGATTTCCGCCCCGCCAACAACAACGCCCGGTATTATCCGGTGAGCGATACGGCCCATACCATCACCTTTGTGAACGGCGGATCGAAGGTGGCGGAGAGCGCTCTTACGCTGGCGCGCGATGGCTATCACACGGCCTACCTGCACGGCAGCAGCGAGACCGGCTACCGCGTGCTGGTCACCAGCGACTCCATCGATGTGGACGCGCAGTCCGACAAGCCGGCCAAATACCGGATCGTGCACCTGTCGCCGGATGCGCCGTCGCTCGATATCAAGCAGGATGCCCCCACCACCCAGCCGGTGATTACGGGGCTGTCGTACGGGACGGCGAGCAACTATATCACATCGAAGGCCTATGTCAATCCCGGAACCGGGATGTGGATCTACAAGAACGGAACCGATGAGATCATCCGCGCCTTCACCCCTCCCTACATTCTTCTGCCGGGAGCGGCAACCTTCACGCTGGTGCTGACAGGCAACGCGGCACCAACCGGCAATGAATCGTTCCTCTACTTCTCCGCATTCCAGGAGAATTCAAAGAGGGTGGATGATCCTCTGTATGGCTCCCCTCCGTTCAATATCACCTTCACGGCGTTTCGCTTCGTGAACCTCGTGGCGTCGGGCGATTCGCTGCTGGATGTGACCTTCTATGATGCGAACTCCGAGTTCAAGTACAACGACAATTTCCGCCGGAACCTCATCGACCAGCCGCTGGCGATGGAGAGCGTGGCATCGCTCGGCCTGCCCGGGCAGCCGGAGGACCGGCGCTATTTCTACGCAAGCCTCCTGACCCGGGAGACCTATCCATACCGGGTGGAACGGCACCAGCCGGACAATCTCCCAAGCGATAGAAATCTGGGCACCGGCGACTACCGCAAGCAGGATGTGCTGGTGGGACGCAACGAGCTGAAGCCGGAGGTGAACAAACGCTACTCCATCGTGGCCTACGGAGAATACGAGGCCGGGAAGGCAAAGTCCGTGGTGCTGACCGACAACACCCCCACCCCGCCGGCGGGGATGGCGCAGCTTCGCTTCTTCCACGGAGCGTTCGGCTACGAATCGCAGAAACTTCGCATCCGGGTGGATGGCATCACCGGCAACCCCATGGGCTACGGCGAGGTGCCGGCCGGAACGAACTCCTTTGCCGTGACGGCCGGAGCTGACAAGACGGTTGAACTGCTGAATGAGGGTGGGGCAGTGCTGGCAAGCCTGAAGCTCCGGGAGCTGAAAGCGGGCATGGCCTATACGGTCTATCTCTCCCGCGGACCCCGGGGAGACCAGCTCTATATGCATGCGGTGGCCGAGGATGTGAACATCGGGCAGTAGACCGCGCAATTATCCAGGAATAATTCAAGAACAGTAGAGCCCATTACCCCACAGGCGGAAAGGGCGCGGGGCTATATAACAACAACCGAAAATAAAAGAATCAAAAACAATTTTTAATTCTGTGGCTAACTTTTGAAAAAATAAAT
>JBMDXA010000043.1:0-9946 GCA_048594725.1 Candidatus Kapaibacteriota bacterium | reverse complement strand
ATCCCGATCCAAGGAAGACAGGGGCAGCAACAGCCATCCGGGGATTCTGGTGAGGCCCCGGCTCGGCATAGGGGACGCTATCGGCCGGAGTGACGGCACTATTGGTAATCCATAGATCCGGGCTGACAACAGGTTGGGAGCTGCGATTGGCAACACCGTCATCCCCCATAAAGTTGCGGATCATCAGGTCACGATCATTGTGCGTATACTCCAAAGCGGCCTTCACCGCCTCGTAGGCATCAACACGTCCATAGCCGAAGCCGTAGCTGTAATGTGCTATAAGCCCACCAGTGATATGGAGATTATTAGAAGAATTTGCGATAGGGTGACTATTGGCAAGCGGATAATACAGCTCAACCTGGTTGGAGGAAAGAATACGTTTCACTACAGCAAGCTCGGTATGCTGTTTCCTAACTATACGCCCTGCTGTAGTATCGGCAACAGGATTATTAAGGGTAAGAATGTTACCCCCCTTGTTCAAAACAGTGAAAGGTCCTTCACGAGTAGAAGGGGCGATCTGAACAGGCGTCCCTCTACGAATTCGAGTATAATTAAAAGGCTGATTATCTAGTCTCAGAGCACTCACTTCAAAGTGAACTCGTGCTTGCGATCCTCCCCCTTGTGAAGTAGTTTCCATCAGAACCGCTATCAGGCGCACCTGCTGCCCGTCTATCTCCAGAATGTCTCCGCTAACAAAGCCATCAGGATCACTAACATATACCTGCGGATTCCCGTTCGATCCAACACTTGCGCTTCGGTATGCCACGGTCTCATACACCTTACCGATGAAGATAACATCCCCCAGTTCGAAATCATCCGCACGTTTAACCAGAATCATATTATTGGGGAGAGGAGAATTGGGAGCATCCAGACTCGATTCTGCCCCGATACAAATGACCTGTCTGGACCGGAAGTTTCCGGCATTATTTATCTGGAGGGTTGTAGCGCCTCCAAGCAGCGCAGTGCCTATGGTTGTTGATGCCGCTCCACCCGGGAACCTAAGAGCACCCTGTTCATCAATAAGTGATTGCCCTGTACTGTCAACCCATCGTTTTTCCCGGCCACCATTTGGGCCAAGATAGCGTATGGCAATAGGCACAGCCGTATCCCGCAGTAGATGACGGACTTCCGCCCACGTCAGTCTGGGATTGGCGGATAGAACAAGTGCGGCGATTCCCGAAACCATAGGAGCCGCCGCCGATGTGCCCCCGAAAGTATCCTTGTATGCCGGTTCGCCGATTCCTCCAACAATAAGCCAGGATCCAATAGGAAAATTCACCCTCACAGGACGTTCAAGAAACAATGTATCCACAGACGTTCCAGGGGGGAGGGGATTCGGAGGTGGAACGATCTTGTTGGCTTCCATAATTTCAGAGTCCGTAGCATGACGTATCAGTACAGGACCTTGAATATATTTGGAGGCATCTCCCGGCAACATTGTCAGAGCAGTGCTTGTTATGGTATTAGCTGCGTCCAGAATCGGTATAAATGCCTGAATTGGTGTTTGCTTGCCAATTGAGCCAGGCACAGTGCCATACGAGAGCACATCGTCTGTAACCGTAGCATAGATAAAAGGAGGGTCATTCACACGCGCCAAGCTGGAGGATGATGGCGCACATACATCTATATCCGGGGCAAGGGGAGCTGAATAGGAGGAGTATGGCGACAAGGTCTCTTCCAGGGGGTTCTTGAGGGATGAGGCTGCTACTTTAATGATGTTGATATCATCTCCCCAACGGCTTTGCTGGCGAGTTGGCTCATCATTGTTATTTGCAGTCGTGACAACAATGACACCACGGCGCTCACGGGCAAGAAGAGTTATTTTTCTGAGCGCCTCACACAGAGCAGGATCAGGAGCGATAGGATTGGTATAGCTACAATTTATGACAGCAGCGCCGGGCCCGGCATTCCCCCCTGTTCGGAACAATGGAGGAAACTTCTGCTGATGGTGGTAAAATTCAGCGATATTCCCCAGATTTGGATCTTTGGGATCGGAAGTTTTTCCCGGCGCCCACCCAGGTGATAGCCCGGCTATGAACTGAAGGTGATTGGCTGTATAGGTATTGCTGGAAGCGCTGTTCATCGTGAATGAGGCTAGGCGAACATTAGGCGCTATCCCGACAATCCCTGTGGAATTGTTAGATACAGCAGTTGCCAATCCAGCAACGGCAAGCCCATGATCTGGAGTTTGAACAGCAGATACAGCATCATCATTATTATTGACCATCAAATGAATAGGGGCCTTATTGAAGTCATATAAGTAGTATTTCTTTTTTCTCTTGTCTGTTCCGCCAAGGTAATCACTCAGACTCCCTCCTTCCACGTCCCCTATAAAGTCCGGGTGATCCCCGGTACTGATTGCAAGCCCGTTATCGTGGACAGCCAGTACCACGTCGGCAGATCCCAGTCTCAAATCAGAGTTAAAATCTTTCAAGAGCCCCCATGCATCCGGAACTCGTAATACTCTTAGATGCCATTGCAAGGGGCGCAATAGATCTCCCGGTAAGACAGACGCAGTATACTCGGCCCGAGCTTCTACTTGTAGCGCGCACCATGCAACCAATGGCGAACGAAGCAATTTCGACAGAATTTGTAGCACATGATAAGCGCCAAATGATCTAGCCTCCACTATGTAATAGGACCGATTGTTACCATCCTGATAAATAACTTCCGCAGTATCGAGCCCGAGATTTCGCTGTACATCTTCCCACACCACACTTCTGTTCAGCTCAACCCCTACCCGGCGACTTAAGAACTCTATACGCCCGCCAATAATCTCTATGGCTTGATTGTTCACGCTAGCATCAGGGAATCTACGATGCAGTAAATTCAGCAGGTTCATTCCTCCCGACGAATCCATTTCAAGAATTATACGTGTACGGTCAACGTACATTAGCCTGATATCAGGTATATCACTCTCTTCCAGTTGCTTCTTTATCTCTTCCAGAGCTATGGACTGGCCTGGATAGATCGCTAATAACTCCGGCCGGCGTCTGAAATAGATTCTTTGCCCTCCCATCTTCACGCACTCCATGCCTTCTTCTACCAGAAACACCTCGCCGCTGTACCCGGCATCACGGAACTCCACACGCTTCTCGATAACATCATACTCCGGAGCCTCGATCCGCAGCATATGCATGCCCGGCTGGAAGTCCTCCAGCACGAACGTATAGACGCCGGAATTGGGCTCGTACGAACCTTGCAGAGAACGATACTCGGCTCCATCCACCGGACGGAAGCTGAAGCGGACATCGGCTGCGGGAGTGCCGTCGAAGCGGACAACTCTGACCTGGATCAAGGGTATCTGGTTCATTGTGGATAAGCGTTGTAAACGTTCGGCTTCTATTGGCGAAGTCGAACAATTATTCTGGTTCGGCTATCGTGGCATTGCCGGCATGCGCTGGTGCGCATATCGTCATGGGTGTGCCGATGTCGGCCGCCTCTCCGTATATCATTGGTACGGAGAGCCGGAATCATTATCAGTGTACTGGCACGATCGCAGTTTTCGATCTCGGTATGTATTTACCCATCATTCGGGCCGTGCCCGATACGATGCAGCGCAGGGCACGCGAATACAATCGCACCAATATTATCACGTAACAACTATTCGGAATTATGGCGATCAATAACAACTCGAAGCGAACACAGAATCACAGCGATACCATTATCAATACTATGCGGCAACAAACCTAAAGACACATCCGAAGTGAATATGTTTCATGGAGATCTTTTATTCATTCAGGTTTATTCGCCTGCATATATCCACTATAAATTTATTTTCTGATCACACAGGGCGCATTCCTCCCTTGCAGCTCTTGGCCGAAAATTCGCATCAGCGCGCCGGAACAGGCACATTGAGGAAGGCGAAGGCATAGCACGGCCTGGGACGATATTCATCGCCCGATCAATTATCCGAAAGAGATAATAATATTCTATCTATGGCAGGGATAACAATGCCGAGAAATCAGGGCGTGACAGTGTCATGCCAATTTCCACAGCATAGCGGGAATCCCATACTATAATGATTCCATGAAGTTGAGGTGTGATCCGGGGAGCGCAATGTAGCTATATCGGATATCCGAAGTCAAGTGCCTTGCGGGAGCTGATCCTATATTTCTCAATACCGCATTCGGTTGCGCCCGTATTATGTCCGCTTATCCACACTTCTGGTATATATATCGTGATCCGAGGCCGGAGATATCAACGGAGCATCGACGGAATGACGACCCAGGGCCCGGTATGTATCAGAAAAAAAAATCCGGGCCGCCTGAAAGCCCGGAACAGAGGAGATAGACGCCCGGTCTCGCCATACCTGCAAGAAAGAGACATACCGCCGGCTAGCACATAAAAAGGCCGGAGGTATGCTCCGGCCCTGCACGGTACAGCACGTGGTTGTTGAATCCCGTTTCTAGTCCTGCTGGATGGTCATGACCTGGGTGAGATAGAAGCTCCCCTGATCGGTCCAGCCATAGACGATGCAGAGCGCCTGGTCTCCGTCCTGCGGATTATAGAGCGTAGTGCCGATGGATGTGGCGATCGTGTTGCTGCTGAAATTATTGGTGTACTGCGCTCCGTAGAGGACCGACCCGTTGCCGGAATATGCCAGCATGCCGATGCCGGTAATTGAATTACCCGAGTCGTTGGAGGTTACCGTGCAGTATTCGCTGAGCTGCCCCGTGCCGGAGTTGTAGGAGATCCCCCAGTCCTCGGTGCTGACAAGCGAGGATGATGTGCTGCCGAGCGCGTCGCGAAGCCCGTCCAGTGTAAGACTTCCCGCTCTGGCGAAATCAGCGATATCGGTTCCGTTGCGAGCCATGATGCTGCTCCTTTGTGGTCTATGATAGGATGATTGGGATACCGGGGAGTGCGGGAAATATCGAGCATTGCAGGGCCGACATCTTCGCCCCCCATACGGCGATACCCCGCGCCGGGAGGGGGTATCCGTGACGCGGGGTCTCTCGGAAAAGAGGAAGATGAGGGAAGGAACTGGACAGGAGGTGTGAATTTTCCTGGAAACCATATCGGCAGACGCGGTAATCCGCCCCCGGCTACATGGCCGGATGACGGACTACCATAACCATCGCCGGGGACCGGGCCGCCCGGCTACCGCTTCGCGATGTTCGCCGCCAGCGTCCGCAGCAGCCTGATATCATCGGCCAGAGCGGCATCCCGCAGCACCGCATTGTCAGCCTCGGCGGAGGTTGCGGCCGCCTCCACGATGGCGATGGCCTTTTCACGTTCCCCCTGTGCTGCCAGACTGCACCCTTCGCGCAGCCCGAGATACATATTGGTGAGCGCCACGGCCATGCGCGCGCCGTCGTGGCTGTAGTAACGGCTTCCCGGCACCAGGCGCTCGCCGGTGTGGCGCACCTCGGCGGCCTGGGAATGGGCACCGCTGGCAGGATCGGCATATTCGATGCTGCCCCCTGCAAGAAGATCCCCTTGTTCCACCGTCAGTTCGGCGGTATCGGCACGCTCGTAGCGAAGAATAATCGCACCACGATTGGAAGAAAGAAATACCGTTGGAATATTCAGCTTCGCATCCTTTTCGCCCGGTTTCCAGGAGGGAAGGCCATAGACATCCCGCAGGCGCATTCCCGGCGGGGTGGGGAGCGTTATGCTCAGGTCGTAGACGATCGGGGTGACGAGATAATCGAATTCCGTATCGAATACTTTCCGGATTTTTTCGGGACTTTCAAGAAAAAAGAAATTCCCTCCGCGCAGGCTGGTGATATAATAGGTCAGTTGCTGTCCGAAATCCACTCCCACACCAAATGCGGTCAACCCTATATCCTCCTCGGCATATCGCGAGACGATCTCCTTGAAACTTCCCTTGTCGGTGCGGCCCTGGTTGGGCATGGCATCGGTGAAGAGCATCACCCGTCTCATATAGCCATAGCGTGCGGGGGCCTCGTCTACCAGATCGAACCCGAGCGTAAGCCCCGCCTCGATATTCGTCCCCCCATCCGCCTCCAGCCTGTCGATAGCCTTCAGGATACGATCTCTGGAGCCGGCCCGTGTCATCGGCAGCAACAGATCGGTTCCGGTATTGAACGCAACAAGAGCGATCTCATCATCCGGTGTTAATTTCTCGACGAGAGAACGCAGAGCGCTTTTTACCGCGCTCATGCTGTTCCCCCCCATCGATCCGCTTTTATCGATAACAAGCGCAAGCTGCAGCGGCGGGCGCTTGAACTGGCCGGAGCTGATCGCCGAGGTCATGCCGAGCTGTACGAAGAGCGCTGAGCGGCCGTTATCGACGGCGGTGCCATAACCGTAGCCCAGTGAGAGACAAAGTTTGTTATCGCAGAAACCGGAGAGCGTGGCGATATCGTGTTCGCTGTAAAGACCCTCGGCGACTATCATACCCGGTGCCGGAATGCCCCCGCTATTGATGATCTGCCGCGCATAGCCGATATCCTGCGCTCCCCCCACGGTTGCCCCAATCGGGGCGTTCAGGCTGTTGTAGCAGCCCGTTCCGGCGACAAGCAGCATGCACAGCAGAAAGAAAAAGGAAATAGATTTTCCGGAAACGAGTACGGTACTCATCGCGCCACCTTTACTTGAAAAATATCCTGTCCGATTTGTTCAAGCCTATGACACGGCGGCGTTCGGATGTAACAGAAATCCGGAGGATATTTTCGATATTCCGCATATCGCTCAATCATCCATCAGACCAGTATGATGCAATGAATACAACAGAAAAAGGAATCGATTTCGGATTAACCGGACGCACCGCCGTGATAGCGGCATCCAGCCGTGGCCTGGGAAAAGCATGCGCGATGGAGCTGGCGAGAGCCGGATGCACCGTGGTGATAAACGGACGGGAAAAGGAGGCGCTAGTGCGTACCGCAGCGGAAATCCAGACGGAGACCGGATCGGAGGTGATTCCGGTGATCGCCGATATCGGCACCGCAACGGGACAGGAGACACTTCTGAGGGCGGTGCCGGAGCCCGATATCCTGGTGAACAATAATGGCGGCCCGCCGTTTCGCGATTTCAGGGAGATCGATCGCGCGGCGATGATCGATGGGGTGATCGGCAATATGATAGCTCCGATAGAGATGATCCAGCGGGTGATCGACGGCATGGTGGAGCGGCGTTTCGGGAGGATCGTGAACATCACATCGGGATCGGTGAAGATGCCGCTGGCGGGACTCGATCTTTCGAGCGGAGCGCGGGCGGGTCTCACGGGATTTCTGGCAGGCGTGGCCCGGTCGGTGGCGCACGCGAACGTCACCATCAATTTCCTGCTGCCGGGCTCCTTCCGTACCCGGCGCCTGGAATCGGCTTTCGAGAACCAGGCACGCCAGCGGGGGGTGGATCAGGAGCAGATACGGCAGGAGCAGATCGCCAGGATTCCGGCCAGACGGTTCGGCGAGCCCTCGGAGTTCGGTGCGGCCTGCGCGTTCCTCTGTTCGTCACAGGCAGGGTTCATCACCGGGCAGAGCCTGCTGATCGATGGAGGTCTGTTTCCCGGCGTGCTCTGATGCTCCATGCCAGACGGGGAACGGAGGAACGTTCGATCGGATCGGGATCGCCAAGAAGAGAACCAGCTGGTGGTCCCGCATCTCTTTCCGTGTTCTTCGTTGCACTCCTTCGCGGCTTTGCGTGTGATTTCCCTTTTCACGAGAATTGAGCGGAGAGCATGGCATCGGGTTGGATGGTTCCATGCGTGTTGCGGCGGCATCGCTGCGATCCGGAATACCTGGGAGAAGACCGATCATGGCAGTTCGTATCGTCCAGCTTGGGAGCCCGCGCCATCCCGATGAGGGGATACGGATGGGCACCGTCCGCCGCCCGCCGCGTGGCGTTCGGAGGGAGGAATATGCGGCGCGCAATTATTACGATCTCTGGCTGCCGGAGCTGGCACCGAGCGCCGAACTGCTCGCATGGCTCTTCGCCGCACCGCTGAACCCCGAACGCTGGGAGAGCTTTGCGCGGCGATACCGGCGGGAGATGGGGGAGCCATCGCCGCAACGGCTGCTCGGGCTGCTGGCGGCCATCTCCTCTCGTATGAATTTCTCGGTGGGATGCTACTGCGCCGATGAGAGCTATTGCCATCGGAGGCTGCTGCGCGAGCTGCTGGCGGAGCATGGCGCGGAGCTGCTCTAGCCAGACCCGGCTTCTGGAGGAACAAGGCCCCGCCAGCCGGTTCCCGGCCGGTCCGGAGCACCGCGGAATAGAGCATAGCCCGCAGAGCACCCCCATCCATCAGGCGACCTCTTCCACCTCCCCCTTCTCTTCATCGGCCGTCTCCAGCCGCTCCATCTCTATCACCCTTGGGTGCTTCTGCCCCCATTGCGCCAGCGCCATATAGACATCCTTCAGATCACCTCCTTCATCGGTAAGACGGTATTCCACGCGGGGAGGCACCTCCGCATAGACCTTCCGCTCCACAAGGCCATCCTGCTCCAGCTCGCGCAGAGCAGCGGTGAGCATTTTCTGGGTCACGGCCGGAATCCTCTTTCGCAGCTCGCCGAAACGGCACATGCCGCTTGAACCCAGGTGAAAGACGATCAGCACCTTCCACTTTCCGCCGATCATCGCCAGCGCCCGCTCGATGATATCGGCGATATTGGATGTGTGTCTACTGGGATCTCCAGTACGACAATCCGCAAATTTTGGATGCGGCTCATGTTCAACGGATCCGTTTTTCTTCATTTTTTCCATTAGTTTCTTTTGGGTTACTACGTCACCACATCGTGCGTACTTGCCTTTTGAACATCTACCGGCGTAAGTTGAATGTACTCGAAGATCGGGAACCATCCTAGAGACGGCGATCCGTACGGCATTCGTTGCCGGAGGTGAGCCGCCCACGAATGAGACTATCAGCAGTACCTATAACGAGGAACCGACAATGAATATCCAGGTAATCATCGGCAGCACGCGGCCGAACCGTTTCAGCGAAAAGCCGGCCCACTGGATCATGGGTGAACTCGCCAAGCATGAAGGGGTGCAGGCCGAACTGATCGACCTCAGAGACTATCCCCTCCCCATGTTCGATGCGGAGATCTCCCCGGCATGGAGCGGAGGGCAGTATCCGCACGAGAGCGTGATGGCATGGGCGGCCAAGATCAGCCAGGCCGATGCGTATATCATGATCGCCCCGGAATATAACCATGGTTACTCTGCCGTGCTGAAGAACGCGCTTGACTGGCTGTATCCGGAATGGGCGCACAAGCCGGTCGGCTTTATCAGCTATGGAGGCAACGGCGGCGCGCGCGCGGTGGAGCAGCTGCGCCAGGTGGTGGTGGAGCTTCAGATGCTGCCGGTCAAATACGGCATCCATATCCCGGTGGAAGCCTACATTGCCACGATGAACCTGCAAGCACCGGTGGACCCCGAGCTGTTCAACGGTCCGTTGAATGCACGGTTCAACCTGGTGGACACATTCATCAATGAACTGACCGAGCTGGCCGCAGCCGTACAGACGCTCCGCACGCCGGCCACCGTAAACGGATAATCATCATGCTGAATCTTCAGATCATTATCGTCAGCACGCGTCCCGGCCGCAAGGGGAGCATCATCGCGGAGTGGTTCGCCGATCATGCGCGCCGGCATGGCCGATTCGATATCGAGGTGGTCGATCTGGCGGAGATAAACCTCCCGATGCTGGACGAGCCGAACCATCCCCGGCTCCGGCAGTACCAGCACGAGCACACCAAGGCGTGGAGCGCCACGGTGGATCGGGGGGATGCCTATGTGTTCGTCACGCCGGAATACAACTACGGGGCTCCCCCGTCGCTCATCAATGCGCTCGATTATCTGTTCGGCGAATGGGCCTACAAACCCGCTGGCTTCGTCAGCTACGGGGGGATCTCCGCCGGAACCCGGAGCGTGCAGATGGCGAAGCAGATCGTCACATCGCTGAAGATGATGCCGCTGCCGGAAGGGGTGACCATCCCCTTCTTCCCGCAGTATATCGATAGCGAGACCGAACGAT
>JBMDXA010000042.1:0-11363 GCA_048594725.1 Candidatus Kapaibacteriota bacterium | reverse complement strand
CGAAAATCGTCAATCGAAAATCCCTCCCCTCCCCCAATCCAACATCGGCAATCGAAAATCCCTACATCCCTATCGCCTTCATAGCCTCCTGTTCCGGCTTCCCCACGGCAAGCTGCTCGCGCAGCTTCTGAAGCTGCTGCGGGGTTCCCCCCTTCTGCGCAAAGGCGAGCAGCCCCGCATCGGAGATGCCGAAGGTCTTCAGTCCGGCATATTCCCCGCCGGAAAGGAGCTCCTTCTTTTCCTGAAATTTCAGCTTGGCAAGCTCCACGATCGTCACCTCGCCCACCCCCTTCTCCCTGAGAGCGCGGATATCGTCACCCCAGGCCGGGAGCGCCCCGAGCTCCACCAGCTGGATAAGCACCGTGGCCCCCACCCCCTGCTGCGCGAGGATCTGAAGGGTAAGGCCGAGATCGAACCGGAGATCGCGCTTGTGCACGCTCTTGACCATCTGCACCAGCGAGGCATCATCCAGCCCCCCCTGCTTCGCCTCGGCGATCGACGAGACCTCCTCGGGAGTGAGCTTCATGCTGCTGAGTTCGGTTGCGGCCGCCTCGGAAACCCCGGAGGAGGTCATCTGCTGCTTGGTCTCCGGATCGGAGCTGTTGCAGCCGGCGAGAAGACCGGCGGCAAGAACGGCCATCCCAAGATTCCGCGAAATCCCTATGATCGTCATCTTCTATTCTCCTTTCAGGAAACAACATTCTGGATGAAAAGGACCGGCGGCATTATGCCGTGCGAATATCGTGCTCGATGGCATCGCCGGAGTGGGAGGGTTCCTCTTCGGAAAGATTCTCCATGCTCTCCGGCTCCTCGGGGCTATCCATGATCTCACTACCGGCATCGGTATGTTCCTCGCCGGCATCGGCATGCATTTCCGCAGCGGCGGATTCCTCCTCCGCGATAGCCGGTCCCGCATCGGAGAGCTCATCCGGATGGACGGATTCCTCCGCCGGCTCAGGCTGAGTCCCGGGTTCCGCCTGCGGTTCGGTTCCACCGTGTGTCCCGGATTCCGGCAGGCTCTCCTGGGGTTCGGGGGCATCGGCAGCGCCGCCATCTTCAACAAGGGGGGATTCGGCGGGCTCCGTGGTTTCCGTCTCCTCTACCCCATTCTCCGGCTCCTCTACGCCATTTTCCGGCTCCGCAACTGCTTCCTCTATCCCCCCCTGCTGTTCGCCGGGATCGTTTCCGGCATCTTCCAGGGGCTGCTCCGGCGTGGCGGCGGCATTCCCGCTCTCTCCGGGAGATTCTATTGCAGGGGGAACCCCATCGGAGAGGAGCGCCTCACCGGCATCCATATCATGATGGACGTGGCCGGCGGCCCCGACCTTCGCCTCGATCTCCTCGGCATCGGTGCCGGCATCCACGGTAATCACCGGCTCGGCGTTATAGGCATCCTCCTCCATCAGCTCCTCGATCTCGCGCAGTTTCGGCAGATCGCCGATCCCTCTCAGCCCGAAGATGCGGAGAAATTCCTCCGTGGTGCCATACAGCAGGGGGCGCCCCACCGCCTCGGAACGGCCGGTGATGGCGATCAGATTCTTTTCCATCAGCGACAGGAGCACCTGATCGCAGTTCACTCCCCGGATGGCCTCCACCTCCGGCTTGGAGACCGGCTGGCGGTAGGCAAGAATGGCGAGCGTTTCCAGCGCGGCCGGGGAGAGGCGCCTGCGGGCCTTGTCCTTGGAGAGCATCGCCACGAACTCGCCGTAATCCCGGACGGTAGCGAACTGGAACCCTCCGGCCACCTCCACGATCCGGAAGGCCCGCCCGGAGACATCGTACTCGTCGTTCAGCTCATCGATCATCGCGCGGAGATACGCCTGATCCAGCACGGCCGGCACCTCCCGGCGCTCATCGCGGACGGGACGCAGTTCGGTCCGCTCCAGCGCATCCATCAGATCGCCGATATCCATTCCCTCTCCGGTTCCCCCTTCATTCCCGGCATCCTCGCCGGATAGAGGGGAAGCGGGATCTTCGGATGCGACCGCGCCATCGGGAATCGGGTCCCCTTCCGGGGGGATTTCCTGCGTTTCTTCCCCGGAGAAATCATCCTCATCATCGGGACCGGGACCGGCAATCGCCACGAGGCGCCCGACCCCCATCGAGGCATCGATACCACCGGAGGGATCGCCGGCGGGGGGTTCCGGAGCTTCTTCCCATCCCTCCGGAACGGGGATCACGGCAGGCTCCTCCGACGGGGTTTCCACCTCTTCGGCGGCCGTTTCCACGGATATCTCCTCCACCGGCTCGGTTTCCACGGGATCATCCTCCACGGTTTCGCGCGGGGTCTCCACTGGGGGAAGTTCGGAGGCATCATCATCCCCGTCGGGGGATTCCGGCGCGGAAGAGGCGGATTGCTCTTCTTCCGGCGCGGCAGGCTCCTCCGGTGCCGTTTCTGGCGGGGCGGTTTCCGATTCGGCCATCATCGCTGCCAGTGGCGGCACCTCCTCCGGTATGGCCTCGTTCTCCCGGTCGCCGGCCAGCAGGCGCAGCAGCGCACGGGCCGAGAGGGGCTCCTCGCTGGCGAAGATCATCGCCTCGATGATCGGCTTGAGCGTATCTGGATCTATTGCGACGCGAGGCTGCTTGGACATCTCTAAAGAATCGAGGAGTATGGAAATGGAGGATCGGGAGCCGGTACGACCGAGGTTATTGGTAGGGAATGGTTCGTCGTGCGTGGGGTTCAGGCCACCTGGAGGTAGTAGAAAAAGAACGATGGAAGATTCTTCTTCCTGCTACTCTCCAGCAGCTGCCATCCACCAACCACGATATTCCCGGAATGAGCCGTCAGAGCTTATAGAGCAGTATGTCGTCGAAGTTTTCTTCCTGCTGGAATGCCACCACCTTGTTGCGGATAAGCTCCAGCAGAGCCAGGAAGGTGACGATGATGCCGACCCGTTCCAGCCGGCCCACGATCTCGAAGAAGGTGACCTGCGAGCGATGTGTGAACAGGGAGAGCACATAATCGGTCTGCTCCTCGATCGTATAGCTGATCCGCTCCACCACATGCACGGTCTTCTTGGGGGCCTTGTCGAGCGCCCGTTTGAAGGCGGTGAGAAGATCGTAGAGGGTGACGTTGCGAAGCGCGTCCTCTGCGGTCTCCTCGTGTATGATCCGCTCATCGGCCTTGAAATACTGCCGGTAGTAGACGTAGCGTTGCTCGTCCTCGCGCACCTTGAGCTTTTCGGCCACCTCCTTGTACTGCTTGTACTCCAGGAGCCGCCGCACAAGCTCGGCACGCGGATCTTCCTCGTCATCCTCATCATCGGGGCCGCGTTCCGGCTTCGGCAGGAGCATCTTCGCCTTGATCTGCATCAGCGTGGCGGCCATCACGATGAACTCCCCGGCCTGTTCCAGATCGAGCGCCTGCAACGCCTGGGTGTAGAGAAGGAACTCCTCGGTGATCCGGGCTATCGGAATATCATAGATATCGAGCTCGTCTCGCTTGATGAAAAACAGCAGAAGATCGAGCGGCCCCTCGAAATTCGAGAGGCTGACAACATACGGGCTTGCACTCATTGCCGGCGAAGATACGAAATTGGGCGCCTTGCGACCGGAGGAAGAACTCCGGAGTCCGGCAGGAACCTTCCTCCTGGCTCAACGGTTCCTCATTTCGGTGAACGGGCCCGAACGGGCAAAGATAATCCCCCCTGGCGCGCCTATCGTGCCCTACGAATCGCGCCAACGAGTAATTTTGTGCGATGAGCATCAAGAAAACACTCCTGGTAACCGCCGCTGCCGCCGGGCTGCTGGTGTATATCGCCTGCTCCGACGAGCCGGACGGATTCCGTTATGCCGCCCCCGGCCGGGGAATCACCCTTCCGGCCGATCATGCCTCCCACCCCGACTACCAGAACGAATGGTGGTACTACACCGGCCACCTCCGCTCAAGGGATGGGCGCCGCTTCGGGTTCCAGCTTACCTGGTTCCGGGTGGGACTCTCCAAGGAACAGCAGGAGGGCTCCCGGTTCAAGGCGAATACCTTCTATTTCGCCCACTTCACCGTCACCGACAAGGATAAAGGGGTCTTCCTCCATGCTGAAAAAACCTCCCGTGGCGGCGAGTACGACGATGCCGGCGCCGATAGCCGGGTGCTCCGCACCTGGATAGGCGACTGGCGGCTGGAGGGACTGGGCACTATGTTCTATATGTCCGGACGTACCGACACGATGGCGCTTTCGCTGATCGCCACGCCGAAAAAACCGGCCGTGCTTCAGGGAGAGAACGGTTACTCCCGCAAGGGAGATGACCCGAACAATGCCTCGATGTATTATTCGATGACCCGCCTGGGCGTGGCCGGCGTGCTGATGATGGACGGCGCGCCGCTGGAAGTGGAGGGGGAGGCATGGATGGACCACGAGTTCGGTACCTCCCAGCTCGGCGCACAACAGGTGGGATGGGACTGGTTCTCGCTTCAGCTTGCCAACAACGAGGAGCTGATGCTCTACGGCCTGCGCCGCCCCGACGGGAGCTACGACCCGAACACCAGCGGCACCTACGTGAAAGCCGATGGAACCAGGATTCCCCTCTCCACGAGCGATTACACGATCGAGGTGCTGGAGCGCTGGAAAAGCCCCAGAAGCGGCGCCACCTACCCGGCCAGATGGAAGGTGCGTGTGCCGAAAGCCGGTCTGGAGGCCACCGTCACCCCGTACGTCGCCGATCAGGAGCTTCAGACCGAAAACAGCTCGCGGGTGACCTACTGGGAGGGAGCCGTAAAGGTGGACGCGCAGATGCAGGGACAGCCGGTCGCCGGCGAGGGATATGTGGAGCTGACCGGATATGCGGGGGCGTTGAAATTTTAGATTTTCGATTGACGATTTTGGATTGGGGGAGGCTATTGCCGATGTACGATGGCTGATTTGAAGGGGGAGTGGAAGCGGTGGGATAACCGGGGCGTTACGGCGCATCGGCCGGGGCGTCAGATCCGAAGGGGGGGCTTACGGGGGTCCCGATTCCGGTGCCGGCATGAACATCCCAATGGGGGCCGCTTATGAACGGATCGATCGTACGGGTTCTCATCGTCCTGCTCTCGCTCGGCTGTTGCAGCTTCCACGGCTGTCTGAACCCGGTCCATCGCATCTTCCTGTGGAATCATTCCGATTACGATCTGGTGGTGATATCGGGCCACCCTGGCGGTTCCCGGCCCTACATCACCAACACCGTCCGGCCGGGGGAGAAACGGATGCTCTCGTATGCCATCTCGGCCGGGACCTATCGTGACGGGGACAGCCTGAACCTGAAGATCCTGCTGGGAGATTCCCTGATCTACCAGCAGGACACCCTTTCGGCCGCGCTCTGGGAGATACGGCGCCGGGAGGATCTCTCCACCGCCGTCAGTTATACGCTCCATGTGTTCAACGCCGGCACACGCCAGCCCGAATGATGGGCGCTCCTCCCGGCCGTCACCAACCGTCATCAAAGGTTCTCCCCCGACTCCGTACCTTTGCGGCTATTCCGTTTACACGATCCTACTATGAGGAGAAGCAGCATTGGGTAACGTATTCAAGAATTATATCAACGGCCAGTGGGTGGATGCCCGCTCCGGCGCCACCTTCGAGAACCGCAACCCCGCCGACACCACCGATCTGATCGGCACCTTCCCGAAGAGCGATGCCACCGATGTGGCCGCGGCAGCCGAGGCAGCGGCCGAGGCGTTCAAGCAGTGGAAGCTGATGCCGGCGCCCAAGCGGGGCGATATGCTCCGCCTGGCGGGGGATATCCTGGCGCGCCGCAAGGAGGAACTTGCCCGTCATATGACCCGCGAGATGGGAAAGCCGGTGTTCGAGACCAAGGGAGATGTGCAGGAGGCGATCGATACGGCCTATTATGCGGCCACCGAGACCCGCCGCCTGTTCGGGTATAATGCGCCGAGCGAGATGGCAAACAAGGTGAATCTCTCGTTCCGGATGCCGATCGGCGTCTGCGGCATCATCACCGCCTGGA
Organism: Candidatus Kapaibacteriota bacterium; assembly: GCA_048594725.1. Lineage (GTDB taxonomy): Bacteria > Bacteroidota > Ignavibacteria > OLB7 > OLB7 > JAFDZV01. Next base: position 5,417 of record JBMDXA010000042.1, on the reverse strand, counting down.
ACTTCCCGATGGCGGTGCCGAGCTGGAAGATCCTGCCGGCGCTCGCCTGCGGCAACACCATCGTCTACAAGCCCTCGGAGGAGGCACCGTACTCCGGCAACCTGATGGCCGAGGTGCTGGAGGAGGCGGGGATTCCGGCCGGTGTCTTCAATGTGGTGCACGGTGCGGCCGAGTGCGGCTCGGCTATCGTGGAGCATCCGGCAATCAAGGTGATCGGCTTTACCGGCTCCACCGAGGTGGGCAACGAGATCGCCTCCCGTGCCGGCGCGATGAACAAGAAGGTATCGCTGGAGATGGGAGGAAAGAACGCGCAGATCGTCATGCCGGATGCCGACCTCGATCTGGCTCTGGAAGGGGTGGTCTGGGGAGCGTTCGGCACTACCGGCCAGCGCTGCACCGCCACCAGCCGTCTGATCCTGCATGAGGCCATCTACGACGAGTTCATCAACCGCCTCATCACCCGCGCCGGCAAGCTGAAGATAGGCCCGGGCCTGACCGAGGGAACCGATATGGGCCCGGTCATCAGCGAGAACCAGATTCGCCGGGTGGAGCGTTACGTGCAGATAGGACGCGAGGAGGATGGCGCAACCTGTATCCTCGGCGGCGACCGCGCCACCGATACGGCGGAGACCGCCAACGGATGGTTCTTCCGCCCCACGATCTTCATCGACGTCACCCGCGATATGCGCATCGCGCGCGAGGAGATCTTCGGACCGGTGCTCTCGGTGCTGAAGGCGCGTGATCTGACCGACGCCATCGACATCCTGAACGATACACCGTACGGGCTCTCCTCCAGCCTCTACACCTCGAACGTGAACGACGCCTTCCGGGCCATCCGCGATATCGAGGCCGGCATCACCTATATCAACGTGCCGACCATCGGCGCCGAGGCGCACATGCCGTTCGGCGGCGTGAAGGGAACCGGCAACGGCCACCGCGAAGGAGGATGGACGGTGTTCGATATCTTCACCGAGTGGAAGACGGTCTATATCGATTACTCCGGCTCGCTCCAGCGCGCCCAGATCGATAATTACTAGGCCAGTACGGAGATACCAGCGGGCAGATACGCAGATAGCAAGCAGGGAGAGGAACGTGCCGGGTATGCACGTCTCTCCCTGCTGTAGTTTCGGCCTCAGGCTCCCGGAGCGGATTCGTTCCGGACTACTACCATCGTACTAATGCGTACCAATGGCACGCTCCTCACGGAGCTTCCAAAGGCAAGAGGAGAGTCCGGCTGGCTACAACCGGGTGCCCCCTCCGGGGGCCAGCAAACCGGTACTGCCATCTGAAATCCGTCTCGTACATAATCTCGTAAATAGCAGCAGGGAGAGGAACGCCACCATCATGCACGCCTCTCCCTGCCGTAGTTTTGACTTCCGCCCCATCTCCCCCCTCTCTCGTATTCCCTCTCTCTCGTATTCCCTCTCTCCCCCCCTCTCTCGTATTCGCGAAGATTTCAGCCTCAACGTATGGATCGGTATCATCCCCCCCACACCCGCCAATCAAGATCCGCGTCCATTCGCGGCTAGGAGTGGAGGATACTCGCGGCCACCGACAGGAACTTCGAGCGCCAGTCGCGATAGGGGAGCAGATCCTGATCGGACCAGACATGGTTCAGATCGCGCACCTTGCCATCGACGATCGGCAGGGCGTTATTGGAGGCCCAGGGGTCCAGATGGAGGTAGTAATAATCGTGCTCGGCATCCACCAGATGATCGTCGTGGCGGAGGAAGACGATCGCTTCCTGTCCCGGCGTCATACCGAACCGCCCCTCGGCGGTGAGGAATGCGGGATCATCGATCTTATACGGGAAGGAAACGTCATCACGATCGCGCGAACCGGCGGCCGGATCGAGATAGTTGTCCGGGGTGTACTGGAACTGGATGGTGGCGCCGTAGCTGCTGGCGGCCGCAATCGCAAGCGAAGAACGCTCGTACGGCTGGAAGTACCGTCCCTTCAGCGTGTCGATCACCTCGGCGGTGACGCGATAGAAATGGCTTTCGAGCTGTCCCTCGTCGAACGACGGATCCACCATGCGGATCTTCACCCGGAGGATGTAATCGGCGTGCAGCGCCGAATAGATGGCATTGCCCTGGCGTCCCCCATCGCTATGGAGCCGGTTGTAGAGGCTGTTGCTGATCTGCCGCATGCTGACGCGGTACGGATCATTGCGATGCAGATCGATGCCGTCCGCGTACTGCGCGAACATCACCGGGTTATAATCGTTCAATTGATACAGATAGCTTGCGATGCGGGAGACGGTGCGCCCTTTCACCCCCTTGAGTTCCGGCTGCTGGAGCATCCTGGCGGCCTCCTGGGAGCGCATCAGCGTATCGATATAGAGGTAGGAGGAGCGCACGCTGCGGGGAGTCTCCTCCGCGGGGAACGGGAGCCCCTTCAGGGCGGGATACTGAATCCGGTAGGAAGGGAGCGCCGGATCGTACCACTGTTTGGAATGTGCCAGACGGCTCTTGTTCCGGCGGCGGTATTCGGCTCCGGTCTGGGCGGTACTTTCATCTACCAGGGCGAGCATGCCAAGCCCGAGCAGAACGGCGGCCATCGCCGTTGTGAATCGTCCATTCATCATAGCAGGTCCTTTGCGTAAGAAGGGGATTCTGAGCCCTTTTTCAGTAGATTGGCCGATGCAGTGTGGTCCACCAGACGAAGCATCAGCTCCATTCGTCACTCCGTTCCAGGGTTTCGCGCGCCACTGGCGCGGCCGGTACGGGGGAACGAGCGGATATCTCCTTTGCGCATCGCGGGGATGCAGGGCCCGGTGGAAACGCCGTCTGGTCCACTTCCGGCGTCCGTCCCGGCAGGCCGGCCGGAATTCCAGAGGATCTCCAATACCGGCGGCCTGAAGGCTGGTTCAAATATATCCCAAATATCTGCCATTGTTCCGAGAACTTTTGTCATGTCCAAGCAGGTTGAAACCTACCAGGCCCGCCGGGAGCGGGCGGCCGCGATCGTCGGCATCCTGAAGGAATCGTATCCCGAATCGAAGATCGTGCTCCATTTCGAGAACCCGTTCCAGTTGCTGGTAGCCACCATCCTGGCCGCCCAGTGCACCGATCTGCGGGTGAACATGGTGACGCCGGAACTGTTCCGGAACCATCCAACCCCGCAGGCATTTCTGGCGCTCCCGATAGAGGAACTGGAGAAGGCGATCTTCTCCACCGGTTTCTACCGCAACAAGGCCAAATCGATCAAGGCAACATCGGCGGCGCTGATGGAACAGTTCGGCGGGGAGGTGCCGCGGACGATCGAGGAATTGGTGACGCTGCCGGGGGTGGGACGGAAAACCGCGAACGTGATCATGGGGCACTGCTTCGACGTGCCCGGAGTGGTGGTGGATACGCATGTGAAACGGATCAGCAATCTGCTCGGGCTGGTATCGAGCGAAGACCCGGACAAGATCGAAGCGGAGCTGGAGGCGCTGCTGCCGCAGGAGGACTGGGTGCGGTTCAGCCACATGATCGCCGATCACGGCCGTGCGGTCTGCGTGGCACGGCGGCCGCAGTGCGGTATCTGCCCGATCTCCGGCCTCTGCCCCTCGGCGTTCATCGCCCCCGGTGCGGTGGCTACCGGGGAGAGCGGCGGGGCAGCGAAGAAGAAAGCCTCCGCCAAACGGACCTCGTCACGGCAATAGACCCCAGCCCCTGAAACGCAACAGGGAGCGGCCCTGAAGCCACTCCCTGTCGAATATCACAGTTCAACCGCCGCAGCCGGCGCGCCAGCGGTGGCGGTTCGGCACGTTCTACTTTACTACCGTCAGCAGACGGGTGGCGCGGTACAGACCGGAACGGAGCGTATAGGTATAGGCACCGGCGGGAATACCGGAGAGATCGAGCCGGGCGCGATAGGCACCGGCCTCCCTGGTTCCCTCATTGATCGAAGCCACCAGCTCGCCGGCGGCGTTATGAAGATCGATCGTCACCCCCCCGGCCCCGCCGATGGTATAGGCGATAGCGGCCTCCGAGCGGGCGGGATTCGGGAAGCTCTGGTCGAGAGCATATCCGGCGATGGCGGCCGATTCATGCACGCTGCTGACCGGCTTGGCCGAATATCCGGCCTGCACCACCTGCTGGGTGATATCGTTCTGCACGAATGCCACCACATACATCTGCTCGGCCTGCCAGTCGGTCCCGAGCTGATAGGTGTAGTTCAGGGTCTTCTCCTCATCGCTCTCGATGGTGAACTCCTCCCCATCGGCACCGGTGACGAGGCTGCGCATCACATCCTCGAAATCCTTCTCGTTGTTCCACTGCGGCCCCTGGAAACGCTCGTCATGGATATGCCCCTCCACGGCCACCACATGGAGGCGATTGCTTCCGGCGAGCGACTGGCTTCCGGCCTTTGCCTTCACCTGTACCTGGAACTGGTTTCCCTCGCGGGTCTGCGAGACCTCCAGCTGGATGGGAGATTCCTGGGAGAGACGATCGGCGGCCTTGTCGAAGACATCCCCTTCGGAGGTGACCGAAACGATGGTAGCGCCGTCGTAGCGGCCGTACGGGAGCGAGAGCACGCCGTAGAACTTTGCCCTGGCGTCGCTGTGATCCGGGTTGGCATTGTACCAGGGATCTCCCTTGCTGGGGAAGTTCATATGGTACCGGATCGATACCATGCGCCCGTTGTTATCGCGGATCACCTTGTTGATCAGCGGGGTGGCGGTGGTGCAGGGCTTGCAGGTAACGCTCGTGAACTCCTCGATGAGTACCGTGCGCGGGAACTGCGCGCGGGCCGCCGAAGGGGCAAATGCCAGCGCGGAAGCCATCAGCATCATCGCCGCGCAGAAGGTCGTTGCTCGTTTCATGATTGGGCCGTCTTATGAATGTTTGGTTTTGATACTATCCATCATAGCAGGACGCCGATGCGGGCATGGGATTATATCAATGGGGGAATACCATCCATCGCAGGAACAGTACGCCGGGTCTAGGGAAGGGTACTATCGGCAAGAAGCATCGTATCGCGCAGGAGCTGCGAGGCGATCTCCTCGCAGAATCGGGGAAGGGCGCTTCGGGAATATTCGTTTACCGAGTTCAGCCCCATCCATGCGGTTTCTCCTCCGGGCAGATCCACCAGACGTATCACATACCGCAGGCGGGTATTGTTGATCGTATAGGAATCACTGGTCTGCGTCTTCACGGTTTCGGTGTAGACGCTCCTCCCCTTGTCATCCTGCGCTCCCCTGTTCGTGGTTTTCTTCTCCACCTCGGTAGAGGTAACGCCGGGAACCGTGCTCTCCCGGTGATCCACGGTATTGACCGCCAGATGAAGGTAGGCATCGAAGCCATTCCCCGCAAGAAGTACCGCACGGTTGCTATCGTTCCAGGTTCTGGTGGGGATCAGGACGGCATGGCTTGCCCGGGCATCCACCTTCCGCTGCCGGAGCACCTCCGCCAGTTGCGTCTCCACAT
>JBMDXA010000041.1:0-23316 GCA_048594725.1 Candidatus Kapaibacteriota bacterium | reverse complement strand
TCCGGCAGCGAGAGTATCCCTTCCTTCGCTCCAAGCGCTCCCATGCTGCCGAACGAGACCCGGATAGTCTGGCCCCGGCATAGCGATACGATCCCGGCCTCGAAACCGCTGGATGTGCAATGGGAGGGTTCATCCGACTCGATGATGATTACCAGCATCACGATATCCGGTCCCACCGTGACGAGAATCGAGGCCGATACGAGCGATACCGGCATCTATAGAGTGAACGGAGTATCGGGGACGGGATGGGCCAGGCTGGTTGTACGTCGTTCCAGAGATAGCCGGAGCTATGTTGATAGTCCCTCCGGAGCGGGCCGGCGGATATGTTCGATCTATACCATATCCACCGAAGCTATCGACATCTATCTGGGAGAATAAGTGGTGGTGGCGTGCGCTGCATCCAGGCTGGTTTGTAGGATGTGTCCCGTTCTCTGCCGCTCACGCGAATGCTGTGTGCCGAGTGCAGGGCGAAAGCCGAAGCCGCTATAGCAAAGGCTCGTCAGCAATGACGGGCCTTTGCTACGTTGATACTCTTCCAGTCTACGGCGGATTTCACATCAGGTAAACGGATTGGACATGTCGCCCTGCATCACGGAATAATGGCCCCCGGAGGGGGCACCCATCTGTAGCAAGGATAAGTAGCTTTTTTTTCTTGGAAGCTCCGGAGGAGCGGCGCATTCTTCTGCTATGTCTATCGCCGGTCCAACTGGAATTGGCTCTAGTGTCAATAGAGATTCCGCGCATATAAAGCTTCAATAAGCTCATACAATGGTCAGGACTCTATTCTTTGAATGAAACATTTATTTGTATCTTTAAATCCTACTATTGCGTCCATTTACTTTCAAGTTTTACTATGAGTATCGCATCATGGTAAAACTTGACAGAGTGAAGGATCGGGCACTCTCATCAATAATAAGGGCATCTCATGGAAGATGAAGACTTGTATTACAGCATAAATTATACTATCGATTGTGCTTTGGAGGACGATGACCAGGATAACCTTACTACTATCATGGGGCAAATCGTTGCGATAAATGAACTCGATGACGATCCCCATGTTGTTGGTTCTATAATAGCTTATAAACTGGACGTTGAGAATGCAATCGATCGTGGCGAGAACCTCCATAGAGATCTGTTCGACCTCGATGGAGCAACAGAGCCATTTTATGCTCTTTTGTATGACAGAGAGACAGATGAGTATAAGGAGGAAATTGAAGATATGTGGGGCGACTGTCACACGAATGGAGATAATATCCTGATTATCGATAACGTTGATATTAAATCTGATTTTAAGGGGAAAGAAGATTCGGATTGGACCAAATGCAGTAAAATTGAGATTATGGCAATCTATCGGACTATACAGCGATTCCGCCATGGGTGCTCGCTTGTAGCCATTGAACTTCCTATGTACAGCCCTGAAGGACATGAGCCTGAACTCCTTTCACGCATGGAGGAGCTGAGATGGTACTGTTCGCTTATAGGTTTCAAGGCAACCTATAGCCGTCATTTTATGCTCTATAATACTATCGAGGTTCATCCCAAGCTTGATCAGATCCTGGCTGTATTGGAGAAAAATCAATGAATTTATTGTATCTCTGTTCACAAACTGAAAAGGCCCGTCAGCGATGACGGGCCTTTTCGCGTTTTCGGGTCCGGTCCGTTATCCTTTCAGCGTCCCCCAGAGCGCGAGCTGCTCCGCTGTGAGCATCGCTTCCACCGACGCTTCGAATGTGGAGCGGCAGGCGGCTACCGCAGCGCGCAGTTCCTCGTTGAGCGGAGCGATGGCAGTTTCGAATGCCGTGCGGATCGAGTCGAGCTGGGGTTTCGCCTCCTCGCGTGTCATCGTCCCTGCTTCTACCGCCTCACGAATCGCATCGACCGCGGATTTGTACGGCGCGAATGCAGCCTCGCGTGCCGTGCGATAGGCTGTGGCGGCGTCACCGGCGCACTCCCGCAGATCGGTGATGGCGGTGCGGAAGAGGGCATCCTGTTCGCCGCTCAGGCCAAGCCGGGCGGCGGCGGTACGATAGTTCCTGATGCCGAGCGGCGCGATATCGCCGATGCCGCCATCATCTCCCCTGCTGTGTCCGGGACGGCCGCCGCGCCGGCCATCTCTGCCGTGTCCCTTGCCAGGCCGCTCGCCGCCGCGCAGGGAATCGCATAGGGCGCTATCGGCTCCGGTGGAATCGGCAAGGAGCGCCTGTTCTATGCCTGGCACTTCACCATAGGCCGTCAGAAGCGTTTCGTCCAGCAGCGTCGCATCGTAGGCATCATAGCCTGCCACCAGTTCCTGGTCACCCGCATCGGTAAGCGAATCGGAGCAGCCAACGATCGCAACGGCAAGCAGCGCGATCACACCAAGGTTCCTGATCTGCTTCATCATTGAAGTACCTCATCATTAAGGAGAAAACATGGCCCGCGTCGAGCGCGGCGTTGTAGAAGGTCGGCTATGAATCGGTAGGCATCGTATCAGTGTGAGTATCCGGCGGAGAGTTCCGTCCGGAGCGGGAATAGCGCCTGCGTTGCATCTGCCTCTCTTGTAAGTGATACCACTGCGTGATGAAAAGTAACAGTGCTCCGCAACGGGATATCCACTGCACTCGGTGAGAGCTCGCACAGGTGTAAAGGGGATTGTTCCAGCCGGCCGGCGCATGGTCCCTAGCCCGTCGTCCGTTATGAGTGGCCGCATACCACCTCCCGGCTCTTACCGCCATTCATGGCGGTGGAAGTTCAACCTGCGCCGGCGCCATCGCACATTTCTCCGGCTTCTCCGTTCATCTTCACGGATACGATTCCTCGGGAGCCCATTTGCCCCGGAGAGCCGAGGCGATGGAGCAATACATGAATGAGCCAAGGGTATGAACATCATAGAAGTACGCAACCTCACGAAACGATTCAACGGGCTGACGGCGGTGGATGACCTCTCCTTTGCGGTGGCAAAGGGGGAGATCTTCGCCTTCCTCGGTCCCAACGGGGCGGGAAAATCCACCACGATCAAGATCCTCACCACCATCCTTGCTCCCAGCGAGGGGGAGGTGCGTGTCAACGGGCATGACCCGGTAACCGATGCCGATGCGGTGCGCCGCTCCTTCGGCATCGTCTTTCAGGACCCCAGCCTGGACGACGACCTGACCGCCTACGAGAATATGGAACTGCACGGGGTGCTCTACGGCGTTCCGGCGAAAACCCGGCGCGAGCGGATCGGGGTGCTCCTGAAACTGGTGGATCTGTGGGACCGCAGGGACGATCCGGCGAAGACCTTCTCCGGCGGGATGAAGCGCCGCCTGGAGATCGCCCGCGGGCTGTTGCATCATCCCGATATCCTCTTCCTGGACGAGCCCACGCTCGGCCTCGATCCGCAGACCCGCAACCATATGTGGAACTACATCCAGGAGATCAACAGGCGGGAGGGGATGACGGTCTTCTTCACGACGCACTATATGGAGGAGGCCGAGAGAATGGCCGGGCGCATCGCCATCGTCGATCATGGGAGCATCATCGCCACCGGGACCGCCCCGGAGCTGAAGGAACGGACCGCCACCGGGTCGCTGGAGGATGCGTTCCTGGCCCTTACCGGGTACGAGATCCGCGAGGAGGGGGCATCCGGGAGCGATCATCTGCGTGCGATGGGGCGAGCGTTCATGAACAGGAGATAAGCGGCGAAGGAGATAATCGGCAAGGATGCCGTGGCTGCGCGCAATGCATGCGCGGGAATCTCCCCGCATCAGCGAAACAGAAATCAACCGACACGATGAGCATCATCTACATACTCTGGCTCAGACAATTAAAGAAATACACCCGTTCCAGAGCGCGCGTGATAGCGCAGCTCGTGCAGCCGGTCCTGTTTCTGGTGGCGTTCGGCTTCGGTTTCGGGCCGGTGTTCCAGAATGCCGGCAACGGCGATTACATCCAGTATCTCGCCTCCGGCATCATCGCGCAGAGCATTCTCTTCACGGCTGCCTTTACCGGCGCGGAGCTGATCTGGGACAAGCAGATAGGATTTCTCAAGGAGACGCTGGTGGCTCCGGTTCCGCGCTGGAAGATCATGCTGGGACGCACGCTGGGAGGGGCCACCGTGGCGAGTATTCAGGGGCTGATGGCATTTCTGCTGACGCTCCTGGTGGGGTTCCGCCCGGCCAGCCTTCTGATGCTGCCGGCGGGGATTCTGTTCGCATTTCTGATCGCCGTGTTCTTCACGTCGCTCGGCACGGCAATCGGTTCGGTTGTCAACGACATGCAGGGGTTCCAGCTGACGATGAATTTCATCATCATGCCGATCTTCTTTCTTTCCGGAGCGTTCTTCCCTCTTGATGGCCTCCCCTCCGCCCTGAAGCTGGTGACGGGGGCCAACCCGCTGGCCTACGGGATCGACGGGATACGCGGGGCGCTCATCAACTCCAGCCACTTCGGCGTACCGGCCGATTATATGGTGCTGGGGCTTGCCGCGCTGGCGGCATTCGGCATCGGGAGCTACCTGTTCGGAAAAATTCGGATATGAGGCGATGGTCCCCGGAACCGGCGGACGTATCGAACGGAACCTGCCATGCAGAAGGCACTAACCATACTACCCGGAATGCAGCCCTCGCAGCATCGCCATATCACGGAGATCATCGCATCCTACAGCAAGCGGCTGATGGGGTTCATCCGCAGGCGCGTATCGAGCGACGAGGACGCCGAGGATATCCTTCAGGATGTCTTCTACCAGTTGACCGAGAACATCCTGTCAACCAGCTCGATCGATCAGCTCACCTCGTGGCTCTTCACGGTGGCGCGCAACAAGATCACCGATCGCCACCGGAAGAAGCGCGAGAGCAGCCTGGACGCTCCGGCGGGGGAGGAGGGGGGCGGGCCTCTTCTGGAAGAACTTCTCTCCGATGCCGGCGATACCCCGGAGACCGCCTACCTGCGCTCCCTCTTCTGGAAGGTGCTCCAGGAGTCGCTCGATGAACTCCCGCAGGCGCAGAAGGATGTCTTCATCATGCACGAGATCGAGGGGCTCAGTTTCAACGAGATCGCCGAGATCACGGGCACCCGCGTGGCTACACTGATTTCGCGCAAGCGCTACGCGGTCAACCATCTGCGCGAACGACTTCGTGTCCTGCACACCGAACTTCTACGTCCATAACACGAGATAACCATGAATATGCATTCCCGATTTTCCAGACGTCCCTTTATCCCTCTGATGATCCTTGCCGGGGTGACGCTCGTCGGCTTTGTTGTGATGGCTCTCTGGAACGCGCTGATGCCGGAGATCTTCAAGCTCCCGGAGATCAACTTCTGGCAGGCCCTGGGATTATTTATCCTCTCACGGCTGCTGATCGGCGGGTTCGGCGGAAAACATGGCCGCCACAACCACTCCGAAGGGCGCAAGGAGCTGATGCATCATATGCGCGAGCGGTGGGAACATATGAACCCCGAGCAGCGGGAGAAATTCCGCCGGAGGCTGAAGCGGCGGTGGGATATCGATTTCGATGAGGAGGCTCCCGAGCAGCCGGAAGGGTGAGCCTGGAGCGTGCCCGCATCGTTCCCCTCTCCCTGCCGTCGGTAAGCAGGGGCGTCATCCATACGGCAACGGCCCGCCAGCAACGACGGGCCGTTCCGGTTTTCATCCGATTCTCCTGCACGGTTGCTTCATATCCGATGAACCAGCGCCGGCAGAATTTTTCGGAATATCATTGCCGCAGGGTTCGGCTCCTTTCGGGCTACCCTTCCTGTTCGCGCACGCGCTCCTCGATCTCCTTGTCGTGCCCGACCTCGAAGAGACCTCCGGGGAAATCGCCCCGCTGCTTGACGGTCTCCACGACCCTGGCGGCCTGTGCTACCACTTCCTCTTCCAGTTCTCCTCGGGCGGCCATATCCTGGAGCGCCTTTACATAGATGTATCCGCAGCGATGCACGCTCGGGTTGAAGAGCTTCACACAGGTGGTGGTTTCGCAGCACGCGGTGACGATGGCCGCGTCGGTGAAGTGGTTGACCTGGTAGACCCCCGATCCGAGATTGGTATAGCCCCAGACCGCCTTGAGGTAGTAGGTGCCCGGCGGCACATCCACTTCCAGATAGCCGCAGGGGGCCCGCATCACCACATACCGTGTATTGCACCAGTCGAGGACATTACCATCGCAGTTATAGATGGTGATATACCACGTCCGGTCATCGACGCCACAGGGATCGTCGGTAGCGGAGACGAGAACGCTGAGCCTTGCAAGTGCCATGATTCTTTCCTTTGTACGGTTGAATGGGTTGGTGAAACGATATCGGTCGTTGCCGCCGGATCTGCTCCGGGGCATATCTGCCGGCGGTACAGGCCACACCGAGGCCTGGCGGTGATGCCGCCGCCGGCGGACTACGTAATGCGATGCACAGGCAACGTCCTGCCGCAACGTTCCGGATGGGGAGGCAGGCATGCGGAGATCCCCTGTCGTGGAGTAACCGCATGGGCTCCCGGACGCTGAAGTGTTGAGAGATCGCTGGCTGTGGTGGTGTCGGGATGGCTATCCCGTGCCCTCTCCTGCCGGTACCGGCAGGTGGCACCGGGGAAGAATACAATGATCCCCGCGCAGTTCGGAGTACATCATGGTGTACTCCCCCGCACGGGTACCGGCATGACCCGGCGGAACCTGCACATCACCCGCTTAACCGGTATCCGGCGACCCTTCATCCCTTGCAGCCGGTCGGCCATGGAGGGGAGTTCGATGATGCGATTTTCCCTGATGATACTGCAACGATGGAATGCAAACGGCCCGCCGGTTGATGGCGGGCCGTTTGCCGGTATCCTGTTTGCTCACGCCGTGCGGGCGCGTTACTCCATCGGATTGGGATCGGGGATCATGCCAAGCACCTCCCCGGCGCTCGCCTGGCGATTCTCCACGGAGCCGGTCCACTTTCCCCATGGGGCGGGGGCGATCGTGTCGCCGTTGTTCCCCAGGCTCTCCAGCCGCTTCCGGTCCTCGCCGGTAAGGATCTGTCCTGCAAGAGGTTGCAGGGCGCGCACATCGTCGGCGGCGATGCCGATCGCATCTCCCACGCGCCTGCCGTAGTCGTCGTGCACCAGCAGGAAGTGCCAGATCATCCGTTCCTGTACATCGCGTTCGCACTGGCCGAGCAGATCACCCATGTTCTTCACCAGATCATCCCGTTCCCAGTCCATCATCGTGTTGTAGCGGCCGCGCGCCTGCACGTAGTCGTTGCGGCGCTCGATCACGCTCTGGGTAAGGCTGCCGTGAATCTCCGGCGGGTTGTTCGGTTCCGGACGGGCGGTCTTCAGGCCGTTGTGCTGCGATGGCTCGTAGTTGACATGCGGGTTCTGTCCCGGCGCCAGGTCCACCCCGTAGGACATCTCGCCGCCACGCTGGTTGGTGTGCACGCGGCCATGCACCCCCTTGGGCTGGTTGACCGGCAGCTGCAGGTAGTTGGTGCCCACCCGGTAGCGCTGGGTATCGGAGTAGGAGAAGGTACGTCCCACCAGCATCTTGTCGTCGGAGAAATCCAGCCCGTCCACCAGCACGCCGGTTCCCATCGCTATCTGTTCGTTCTCGTTATGGAAATCGGAGACGTTGCGGTTCAGCGTCATCACGCCGATATGGCGGAGCGGGAACTGGTCTTCCGGCCAGATCTTGGTGTCGTCCAGCGGGTCCCAGTCCAGCTCCGGGTGATCGTGGTCCTCCATGATCTGGACGAACATATCCCACTGCGGGTACTCCCCCCGTTCGATGGCCTGGTACAGATCGCGTGAGGCCGAGCCGAGATCCTGCCCCTGCACCTTCGCCGCCTCCTCGGCCGTAAGGCTGGCGGTGCCGCAGCGGGGGTGGAAGTGGTACTTCACCAGCACGGTGTTTCCCTCGGCGTTGACCATCTTGTAGGTATTGACGCCGAACCCTTCCATGTGCCGGTAGCTCGCCGGTATGCCGCGCGGGCTGAACAGGTGGGTGAGCATATGCATCGATTCCGGCGTCTGGCTCATGAAGTCGAAGATCCGGTTCGGCTCCTGGCGGAACGTGATCGGGTCCGGCTTCAGGGCGTGGATCACATCGGGGAACTTGATTGCGTCGCGGATGAAGAAGACAGCCAGGTTGTTCCCCACCAGATCCCAATTGCCGTCCTCGGTATAGAACTTCACGGCGAATCCGCGCGGGTCGCGTGCCACCTCCGAGGAATCGCGCCCGCCGATCACCGTGGAAAAACGGATCGCCAGCGGCGTCTTCTTCCCTGCCTGCTGGAAGAGCTTCGCACGGGTGTAGCGGGATGCCGGCTCCGAGCCGATCATGCCGGTGGCCTCCAGTTCGCCGTAGCAGACGAACCCGCGTGCGTGCACCACCCGTTCCGGAATACGCTCGCGATCGAAATGGCTGATCTTCTCCAGAAAGTGGTAGTTCTCCAGCGTGGCCGGACCCCGGCTCCCCACGGTGCGCTGGGACTGGTTGTTGGCGACCGGATGCCCCTGGCGGGTGGTAAGGGTGGGGTCTGTTCCCTGGCCGTTGGCTGGCTCTGACTGCTGCTGATCGTGGTTCTCCATGACATCTCCACTGGATACGTGTTGAAGTTAGGTCTGCATATCGGTGCTGGTCGGGTATGTTCTGCGATGCCGCCTGGCATTTCGGCCATGATGGCCGCCACGCATATGCCGTGCGGTTCTGGCATCCTGTCCGGTGCGACCGGAACAGTACGGGGGAACAGTTTGCATCCGGTGAGGATGTTCGCCGTTTGTTCGCGGGAGTATAAGGATTCTCCCGGGCAATGTCACGCGGAAGATGAGATGAGAGCGGGAGGGATCGGCGAATTTCTCCTGGTTGCCCGGGCATACCGGAGCAGCGGGAAGTACGACTGGCCCATCCGCCGGCCCGCTTCACATCCGCGATGAGAACGCTATGCGCGCGCGCCGCCTGTGTTGGGCATGCTCATCCGGGATGAACATTCAAATCTCGCATAGCGGCCGATTTCTTGGAGCGATCCTGCGGGGAATGAGAGTGGTGATTCGTATAAAAACAGCGGGATTATTCCGGACGACAATGCACTGCGGATATTCAGCGGCCAGAACATGCACGGGGGCGGGAGAGGGAATATTCAGGAAATCGCTCCGGTTCTCCTAACTTCCCCGCAGGTATATATAATGCATGGAGGCAGATCTATATGGAACTTATCGATCCTCGTCTTGAAACCGTGATCCTCCCCAGAACCAGCGAGATCACCGATGGATTCAAGGTACGGCGCGCGCTTCCGTCCTCGCGGCGGCGGATGGTGGGGCCGTTCATCTTTCTGGACCAGATGGGGCCGGAAATACTTCAGCCCGGCCGCGCTCTGGATGTGGCGCCGCATCCCCATATCGGGCTCGCCACGGTCACCTATCTGTTCGATGGCGAGGCGTTTCACCGTGATGGGCTGGGCACGCGCCAGCGTATCCGTGCCGGCGATGTGAACTGGATGACCGCCGGGCGGGGAATAGCACATTCGGAGCGGACGCCGGAGGAGATACGGGGGGCGGGATCGCGGATCTACGGCATCCAGTCGTGGGTGGCGCTGCCGGTGCGGGATGAGGAGCGGGAGCCCTCCTTCAGCCATCATGCGGTGGCGGATCTGCCGGTGATGGAAGGGGAGGGGAAGCAGGTGCGCCTGATCGCCGGATCTCTGTTCGGTGCCACTTCGCCGGTTCCCACCTTCTCCGATATGTTCTATGCGGATGCGCTGCTCGATGCCGGCGCGGTGCTCTCCCTGGCTCCCGATCACGAGGAGCGCGCGGTCTATATCACTCAGGGGAGCGTGGAGCTGGATCGCGATGGCGGCACGTTCGGCGATGGGATATTGCTGGTGCTGAAGCCGGGAGAATCGGTGTCGGTGCGGAGCGCCGGTGCCGAACCGGCCCGGCTGATGCTTCTGGGAGGAGCCGCGCTGGACGGACCCCGGCATATCTGGTGGAATTTCGTCTCCAGCTCGCGCGAGCGGATAGAACAGGCGAAGGCGGATTGGAAGGGGGGACGATTTGCGGCGGTGCCGGACGAAACCGAGTTCATCCCGTTGCCGGAGGATAAGCCGATCGTGGCGCGATATCCGTAATCGACGTGATGATGATGCGGAACGTACCGATAGAAATGGCGGCTATGGAGATAGAGATGGGTCGGTGCGGCCGGAATGCATCACGGGAAGCTGCCAGGGCGCAAAGAAAAACAGCAACGATAAAAGTCGTTAATATCTCTCTTCTTCTTTGCGTTCTCTGCGGCTTCCCGTGAGATTATTTACACGAGCGCTGCTCGATAATATCTTACCACTATAAAGCCGCCATTATTTTTTCTTCGTGCCGGAGGTCTTCTTTTTCCTGGAGGATTTTGCCGTTGATTTCGCAGAGGATTTTTTCGCCGCTGAAGTCTCCGCCGCCACCTTGCTGGTGAGGAGCGGGAAGGGGTTGATTGCGCCGCTGTTTGTATAGATGCCGTAATGCAGGTGCGGAGTGGTTCCCTTTGCATTGCCGGTATCCCCCACATAGCCGAGCGTATCTCCCACAGCCACCTCATCGCCGGGAAGGTAGCGGCCGTAGGAATCCAGATGGGCATAATAATGGGAATATCCACCCGGACCTGCTACCGACACGGTGTTGCCTCCCAGCTCGCGCTCCTGCACCGCCCAGACCCTCCCCTGCGAGACGCTCAGTACCGGCGTGCCGCGCCGTGCGGGGATATCGATACCCTCGTGGGAGCGCCCTCCGGAACGCGCCGCTCCCCAGGTATCGCGGAGCTGGGATGCACGGATGCCCGCCACCGGAACCGGCAGCCACTCCGGCGGAGCCTCATCAGAGAACGATGGGGCACCCGGCGATGAGAACGTGCCGGGCGTTGTAAACCCCGCGCAGCCCGCCATAATCGATGGGAGAACCAGAAGAAGAAAAGAGAGGCGAAGAGTGGATGATAGCATGGTAGTACGACGTAGAAACCGCCATGCTGATTATATGATGCCTCTGTGCGGCCGGCACATGTATCTTTGCCGCGAATTACTGGAGATCGCATATGAACGATACTATCATACTCGGCATACGGCCGTTCGGCTTTCCCTGGGAGACCGCCGATCCCTTTCTCTTCTGCGTGCATCATGTTGACGATTATCCGCAGGCGAATGAACAGATGGGACCGGCCGTATCGCTGGCGGGGCGGAGGCTCGGCCAGGACTTTCAGGGAAAGGATGGCTGGCGCATGTATCATGGCGATGTGGTGCCCGGCTTTCCTCACCATCCGCATCGCGGGTTCGAGACCGTCACGATCGTCCGGAGCGGGCTGATCGATCATACCGATTCGCTCGGTGCGGCCGCGCGCTACGGCAATGGTGATGTGCAGTGGCTCACCGCCGGCAAGGGGGTGAACCACGCCGAGATGTTCCCGCTGCTGGACCGTGAAGCACCCAACCCGGTAGAGCTTTTTCAGATCTGGCTGAACCTCCCGGCCGCCAGCAAACTTGCAGAACCCCATTTCACCATGTTCTGGGGGAGGGATGTGCCGAAGCTGACCGAGCGCGACGAGGCCGGCCGTGCTACCGCAATCACCGTCATCGCCGGACGTCTCGGCCAGGCCGATCCCCCGGCGCCACCGCCGGAATCGTGGGCATCGCGGCCGGACTCCGATATCGCCATCTGGACCATCCGGATGGAGCCCGGTGCCCGGTGGACCCTTCCGGCCGCTGCTGCGGGTGGCAATCGCACTCTCTATTTCTTCCGGGGCGAATCGTTGACGATCGGTGGCGAGGAGGTCTCTCCCAATCACGGTATCCGGCTTCGTCCCGATGCCGACGCGATAATCGAGAATGGCGCACAGCAGAGCGAGCTGCTGCTGCTGCAGGGGCGGCCGATAGGAGAGCCGGTGGCGCAGCACGGACCATTCGTGATGAACACGCAGGCGGAGATCCAGCAGGCCTTCATCGATTACCAGCGCACGCAATTCGGCGGCTGGCCCTGGCCCAGCGACGCCCCCGTGCATCCGCGCGACGAGAGCCGTTTCGCCCGTCACGCCGATGGCCGCGTGGAACGCCCGGACTGAGTGATTCTCGATGTACGATGGATGATTTTCGATTGGGGGATTTTCAATCGGGGAATTTTCGATCGGGGGATTTTCGATCGGAGGAACGGCGTGTTGCGGTTGCTGTGCAAGCATAATCTCCAGTGGCTCACGTATACATCATTCCGCGGGAAGCCACGAATGCAAACAAGAAGAGAATGATCGAGAGACCCGGTGCCGGATCTCATCGTCATTCTCTTCTTCTTTTTCTTCCTTTCCCTCTTCTCCGCACCTGCGCTACCTGGCGCGATGTATATACCTTGAATGAGAGCGGATTGCAATTGAGTTAAGGCTTTGCAGACCAGGAAGACTGGGCCGCTCCTACGGAGCTTCCGAAATGGGGAGAGGGGAGCGTCCATGCTACAGATAGGTGCCCCCTCCGGGGGCCACAACAGAGTACCAGTAACCATAGTGAAACCCGCTCTAGAGCGGGTTGTTAACTTCAATTGCTGAAATTAATTCAGAATCAATGATTCCTGGAAATGTGGCAGCTAAAAAGGCGCATGATTGCCTATGGGCCGGCAGAGGAACGGCATAACAGAGCCTTCCGTGCTCATTTCTAAGCTAAATAATTCATAACAGGCTTTAGAGCTAGCAGGCGAGCATCATCACTATCTCACCCCCCTTCCCGTATTATTATTCGCGGTGATTTCATCTCCATCGCACGAATTGATCGTGCACGCGCAACACCCGCTCCATCATAGCGCATAGCTATTTGCGGCCAGGGGATTGCCACCATACCCCGCCCAGTATTATCCGCGACGATTTCATCTCCACCGTACGAATTGATCGTGCACGCGCAACACCCGCTCCATCAAGATTCGTGTTTATTCGCGGTTGAGGGTGAGAACCGTAATCTCCGATCGTGCCCCCAGGCGCACCGGAGGGCCCCAGTAGCCGGTACCTTTGCTCACATAGATCCATTTCCCGTTCGGACGATGCAGTCCGGAGAGATAGGGCTGATCCATCGCCGTGGCGAGATTCCAGGGGAAGAACTGTCCGCCGTGGGTATGACCGGAGAGCATCAGATCGAACGGGACGGCATCGGTCTGGTGGAGCGTTTTCGGCTGATGTGCCATGAATATCCTGACCAGATCCTCCGGTGCCCCGCGAAATGCCGCCACCGGGTCCGAAGTATGCGACGGGAGGCGGCGTCCGGCGGAAAAATCGGTCACCCCTCCCAGCACCAGCCGCGCGCCGTTACGTTCGATGATACGATGTTCGTTCAGGAGCACATCATAGCCCAGCCTCCGCACCTCCTCCACCCATTCCTCCACACCCGAATAATACTCATGGTTGCCGGTGACGAAGAATTTACCGTACGGGGCATCCAGCGTGCCGAGCGGGGCCACCGCATCGCGCAGTTTCTCCACGGAGCCATCGGCCAGATCGCCGGTGAATGCTATCAGATCGGGACGGAGCTTTCGTACCTCCTCCGCCACGTTCTCTATCCATGCCCGGCCTATCGTCAGCCCCGCATGGACATCGGTGATCTGAACGATCCTGAACCCGGCGAACGCATCCGGCAGCCGCCTGATCGGCACGCTGATATTGACGATGCCGGGGGTGCGGCGTGCCTCAAAGATGCCATACGATGTAAGGCCCGTTGCAACCCCCACCACGCCGATGTTGGTGATCTGGAGCAGATGCGCGCGCCGCGCGGTGTCCACCTGCGGCGCCTGCGATTGCTCCGTACGCCGCTTCCGCATCCAGGCTATGCCGCGCATCACCAGCAGAACGATATCGCGGAGCAGCAGAAGGAAGAACAGGGAGGAGAGAAGACCCAGCGACACATAGACGATCCAGGAGAAGATATCGCTCGGTGCCTCCGAGCGCCGTGTGAGAGCACGTCCCAGATATGTTCCGGCGAACCAGAGTGCCGCCGCAATCCAGATCACATTCTTCCAGCGCTGCCTGATGTTCGCCGGTTGTATCAGGCGCCATCCCATGTAGAAGAACGCGAGGACGAAGAGAACCGTAATGACCTGGATCATCGTGTTATATACCTGCTGGATCGTTTCAAGGGACGTGCGGGAGAGACGCGGTCATGCCGCCGGAGATGGCTCAACTCGCATGCCTTAACACACCGTAGCCGGAGTTGATTCCCGCCTGGCGGAATCTTCTCCGGCGTAGAGGGTATAGAGACGGCGGCCCGGCATGCGTTCCGTATGGCGGAGGCCGGGGAGAATGCAAAACGGCCCGCCGGAAATGGCGGGCCGTTTCATGGTGCTTGCAGGTTCTTGCGGATTACGGAATCATCGTACCGGGGCGTTGGAGATGAAGACACCCTTGTCCAGCGTGAGCAGATAGAGCTTATCGTCCGGGCCGAACATCGACTGTCTGATATAGTGAGATTGCGAGGAAAATCCTTCCAGCTTCACCTCGGTAAGCGCATCGTTGCCGAGCGTTTTCAGGGCGAAGCCGGTGCTGCTGCTGCCGGCCACCAGGAAATAACGGTTCTGGCTGTTGAAGGCCGAGCTTACCTGCACCTTCGGAGCCTGATCCCACGATACTCCTCCGGTGACGGAGGTATACCCCTGCGACACAAAGACATGCCGCAACGGATCGACCGTTTGGGTGAAGCCATAGAGCTTGCCGGTGTGGTCCTCCACCAGCGAGGCAAATGCCTCGCCCACTCCCTTGATGCGAACCGGCTTGCCGTCGGTGCCGATACGGTAGAGATGGCCGTTGGTGTGGCCGTACGCATCGGCGTAGGAGGTGATGGAGAAGAGGAATTCGCCGCTCATCCTGCCGAGCAATGTGGTGATGCCGGGCATTCCGATGAAGGACACTTGGTAGTCCGGTATCAGCGCCTCGGTCCATGTACTGCCGTTATCGGAGGAATAGAACGTGGATGCGATGTTCGCCAGCACCATGGCTCCCTGCGGCGTGGTGGCGAACCGTCCGAAGACGTTGGGCTGCGTTCCCAGCGTCTGCCAGCCGGTAGCCGTGCGGCGGTACAGTCCCTGGTCGGCCAGAATCATCAGGTTGCCGTCCCTGTCGAAATCGATATCGGTGATATTCTGCACCGGCCGGTTGCCCACCGGAGTCCAGATCTTGCCGGCATCGTTGGAGACTACCAGTCCGCCATGCTCCCTGGAGACGGAGAGGCTGGAGACCCCGAGTCCGATAGCGGCGATGGAGCCCCGCATGGCGAAGGTGCGACCCTGCGCAAAAAGGACATGCTGCCACGTTGCCCCGCCGTCGGTGGAGCGGAGGAAGCTGGTGGGATAGAGCATCGCATCGGAGTTGCCGCTGCCACGGCGTGCAAGCGCGTAGAGATTCCTGTCGGGGCCCTGCTGAAGGTCGGTGAAGTACGGTGCGTTGTTGAACGGGGTAAGCTCGGTGAAGGAGGTGCCGCCATCGCGCGATACCATAAGCCCTCCGCCGCCGACCGGATAATGATAGATATCGCCGTTGGCGGCGGCCATGATCCGCCCGCCGTAGTTGGCCCGGGGAGCAGGAGTGGTGGTCCAGGTGGTGCCGCCGTTGCCGGAGCGGTAGAAGCCGAAGGGGCTGTTCATCAGCAGATCGCCGTTGGCCGCGAATGCCAGCCCGCCCCCATAGGCGAAGCCGGGGGGGAGGGAGAGCCTCTGCCACGATTCCCCCTTATCCCTGCTGTAATACACATACGTCTGCGGCGTGTTGTTGATAAGCCTGATGTACGGCTCTCCCGACGGCGAGAAGGTGATCTCCGATTCCTCGATCCTCCGCCCCATCGCCATAGGGCCTCCGGGGTCGATCGGTGCGCTCCGGTGGGTGCCGGCGGCCAGATCGTAGGCGCGGAACTCATTTTCCATCAGCGCATACAATTCTCCGGAAGGGGAGAGCGCTATCGACGAGTGCGTTGCGTCGCCGTTGATGAGCTGCATGGAGCCTCCGATGTTGCTCATCGAATAGAGCTTGCCGTCGATAGCGGCGATGATCGTATTCTCACGGGTGATAACCACGCCGGTGACGTCCCCGCCGGTCATCGGAAGGCCGGTAAGCTGGGTCATTGCTACCGTGTTGGCGTCCGGATTGCCGGAGCCGTCGGGACCGGTGCCATTATCGGTATCGCAGGCTGCCAGGGCCAGACCCAGCAGCAACAGGAGGAAGAAGCGTTGCATATGTTCGGCTTGATGAGGTTCGATGATCGGCCGGTCCGGAGGGGAACGGCGGGACTCTTCGCGAACCGAACATAGAGGTTGGGGCCAAGGGAAATAAACCCAAGATGAGCATATTCTTACCATGGGGCGGCAAGGGTCATCCCGCCCCATGGAGATGAGATCCCTCCCGCTCCACCGACACGGCGGCCGGCCCGCCTCCTCGCCGGTCTCTACTTTCCTTCGGTTCCCTGCATCGAAACCAGCAGCGCCTGGAGCGCCATCGGATCGATCGGCTTGACCATGTGATGATCGATCCCCGCATCCTGCGCGCGCCGGCGGTCCTCATCCTGCCCGTAGCCGGTCAGGGCTATCAGCCTTACCTTCTCCATCCCTTCCATCTTCCGTATCCGTTCGGCCACCTCGTATCCGTTCATCAGAGGGAGCCCGATATCGAGCAGGATGATATGGGGGCGGTAGATCTCCGCGATTTCCAGGGCCGAGATGCCGTTGTGGGCGATGCGCGCATCATATCCCCAGATCTTGAGGAACATCATCATGCTGGTGGCGGCATCCGCATTGTCGTCCACCACCAGCACGCGCGTGCCGCTGCTGCCGGAGACCGTTTCGGCGGCGCCGATGCCGGGGTCCTCTTCGGAGGGGGCGGCCGCCAGAAGCGGAAGCCTGATGAAGAACTCGCTTCCTTCCCCGATCCCCTCGCTGCGCGCGGTGACGGTGCCGCCGTGCATTTCGATAAGCCTGCGCACCAGCGTCAGCCCGATGCCCAGCCCCCCCTCGGACCGGTCGAGCGTGCGTTCACCCTGGGTGAACAGATCGAAGACCTTGCCGAGAAATTCCGGGGCTATCCCGACGCCGGTATCGCGAATGCTCACTATTACGTTGGCCCCCTCCTCCTGCACCGCAAGGGTGATATCTCCCCCCTCCGGCGTGTACTTGGCGGCATTGTTCAGCAGGTTCACCACGATCTGGGTCAGGCGCGTGGGGTCGCCGTTCACCGAGAGCGTCCGGCCGGGCATGGAGAGATGGAGCCGGTGCCTGCGCGAATCGATCAGCGGTCGGCTCGACTCCACGGCGTGGCTTATGATGCTGGTGATATCGACCGTCTCCTTCTGCAGCTTGATGGTGCCGCTGGTGACTCTGCTTACCTCCAGCAGATCATCCACCAGCCGTGTCAGCTGCGTCACCTGCCGGTCGATCAGATCCCTGGACCATTTCACTTCGGGATCATCGATCTGCTTGAGCTGCAACATATAGACGGCGTTGCGGATGGGGGCCAGGGGGTTGCGGAGTTCGTGTGAGAGCATCGCCAGGAACTCCGTCATCTGCCGTTCGGCCAGCTCCAGCGCCTCGATCCGCTTGCGGCTCGTGAGGTCTCTGGTCACCTTGCTGAACCCGCTCAGCTCCCCTGCCTCGTTGTGCAGCGCGGTGATGATGACGTTGGCCCAGAAGCGGGTGCCGTCCTTGCGCAGCCGCCACCCCTCATCCTCGAACCGTCCTTCGGCCCGCGCCATTTTCAGCTCGTACTGCGGCCATGCACGGTCGATGGCCTCCTGCGGATAGAAGCGGGAGAAATGCGACCCGATGATCTCGGCGGGTTTGTAGCCGGTGATCTGTTCGGCGCCCATATTCCAGCTGCTGATGTACCCTTCGGTATCCAGCAGGAAGATGCTGTAATCCTTCACCCCCTCCACCAGCAGGCGGAACCGCTCCTCGCTCTGGCGCAGCAGCTCCTCGTGCCGCTTGCGCTCGGTGAGGTCGCGCGTAACCTTCGAATATCCCCAGATATCTCCATTTGCATCATACAGGGCCGTGATGATGACATTGGCCCAGAACCGGGTGCCGTCCTTGCGCAGCCGCCAACCCTCGTCCTCGAACCGTCCCTCGGCCCGTGCCACCTTCAGCTCGTACTCCGGCCATCCCTTGTCGATGGCCTCCTGGGGGTAGAAGCGGGAGAAGTGCGATCCGATGATCTCGGCGGCGGTATATCCCTTGATCTGCTCGGCGCCCATGTTCCAGCTGTTGACATACCCTTCGGGGG
Source organism: Candidatus Kapaibacteriota bacterium (assembly GCA_048594725.1). Taxonomy (GTDB): domain Bacteria; phylum Bacteroidota; class Ignavibacteria; order OLB7; family OLB7; genus JAFDZV01. The sequence continues at coordinate 5,143 of JBMDXA010000041.1, read as the reverse complement.
TCAGCAGGAAGATGCCGTAATCCTTTATGCCTTCCACCAGCAGCCGGAACTGTTCCTCTTTGTTGTACTGATGCGGCGAAGAAGATGCCGGGACATTCTCGTTATCGGTTGTGTGCATGACGCTTGCGTAATGATGAATGGGCATCACAAGGGCTTGCCGGCCCGTTGATACCGGGGAACCTCATTGCTATGGCTCGGCGCTATGGCACGGCAGCGTGAATCATATGAGACGAAAATGATTCAGCCCGCAAATTTCACGCCCGGATAAAGCCCTCGCCGCTCATAAACCGGTCGAGCAGCCTGTGGAAGTGATGGGTTCCCACCTCGCGCCGGGGGGAATAGCGCCCGCGGCGATACAGCCGGGATGAGATCCCCCGCTGCACGTTTTCGATGATCTCCTCATCCTCCATCTCCACCCGGTGAAGATCGCCGCCGGCCCCCTCGGAGCGCTTCGCGGCATCCCAGACATAGGAGAGAAACGAGACGCGGGTGCGGTCTACGGCAAGCGGCGTGACGATATTGACCGACAGCCCCCAGGGGTAGAAGTTCAGCATCAGGTTGGGGAAGAGCCAGAAGTAATAGGCGGCCACCAGCGTCCCCTGGTCGGGATGCCCCGGCGGCAGCTCGAATGCCTCCCCTCTGGAGCGGGTGGTGCCAAGCTGGAGGTTCGCGTAGGAATAGACCTCCGTATGATAGGAGGCGTAATCGAGCTTTCCGGCCAGGCTTCCGCCGTGCACGTAGGGGATATGGAATTCCTCCAGGTAGTTGTCGCAGTACAGGGCCCAGTTGGCGCGGATCAGATAATCGCGCGAGGTGGCCGGATCGAACGTGAACTCCTCCAGCGGAAGAAATCCCACGCGGTCGCGGATCGGCCCTATCCATTCATCGAAGGGATAGGCCGGGTCGATGCTGCAGAAGCGGAGCGGCCCCCATTCGCCGAGCGGGATCTGCGGCAGCGAATCGCCGGCGGAGGGGAAGTTCTCCACCCCGTCGAACTCCGGCATCGAGACGAAGCTCCCGTCCAGCCCAAAGCGGCGCCCGTGGTAGCGGCAGCGGATTCCCCGGGCGTGGCATTCCCCCTCCACCAGCAGGGCACCCCGGTGCGTGCAGACGTTGGAGATGACGCGGGCGGTGCCGTCCTCGCCGCAGGAGAGCACCAGCGGCTCCCCCAGGCAGCCGTCCAGCAGCGAGAAGGGGAGGAGATGGCCGGGGGCCTTCACCCGCTCGGCGCCCGGAATCAACTGCCAGCTGCGGGCGAAGATCTCCTCCTGCTGCCGCCGGAATATCTCCGGATCACGGTACAGCGCCGATGGCGGCGATGAGGCGCGGCGGATATCAGGGTCGATGTCGAGATTGATAGGGTTCATAGTCGGATAAGACGTTGCCGGCACGGCGGAATCATGCGCGGGCCAGTGGCGGGCCGATCCTCATCGGGTTCCCGCCGGGCCTGGAATATAGCATCGGTATGGCTTCTGCGGATGCGCCCGGTGCGCTCTCGGCAGACGGGTTCTTCGCGTTATCGCCGTACCGCCACGAGCGTTGCCAGACTGGTGCCGCCATACCGCATCACGCAGAGATAGGCTCCGGCGGGGAGTCCGTTCAGGGGAATCATCATCCTGCTTTCTCCGGCCTCCCGCATCTCCTGGCCGCTCCAGACCTCCTCTCCACGCAGATCATACAGCTTCATCTCCACTCTGCCGGCGGAGGGGAGTGCCAGCAGTGCCAGCAGCGGCTCGCTTCCGGTGCCGGAGAGCAGCCTGAACGCGGGTGCCGGGGCGTTCTGCCGTTCCGCCGATGCGGCCGGTGCCAGCCCCTCCACTGCGCCGATGGAGCGGACCGGCGCGAACGGAACCCCGTGATAATCGAGCGTGGGGCGCTCCGCAGGATAGCCCGCCATGATCGCCGGGGAGCTTGCGCCAAGCCTTGCACTGACGGGACTATCCAGTATCGGATCGCGTCCGGTGATGCGGCCGCTCTCCGGCGAGGGGAGCGCCGGCCCTTCCCAGCCGGGGTCGCCGGAATTGTACCAGAGATTGTTGGAGAAAAGGAAGCTCTCCGGCCGGGTGTTGGGGCCGATGTTGATCCCCGGCGATGCCGTCTCATCGCTTGCCACCACGATGTTGTTCCGGAAGATGTTGTCGCCGCACTCCAGAAATCCCGGCTCCGTGGTCTCCTGAAGAATCCGCAGCGCCCAGCGTCCCGGCGCGTAGATGGTGTTGTTGACGACCTCGGAGCGAACGGTTCCCACGAACGCAACCGGGGTCTCGGCCCCGAAGAAGATGTTGCTGTAGATGCCGATATCGGCCGATTCGTATAGCGCCCCCTGCGGCCGGAAGAACTCCAGTCCGGTGGAGCCGCCGATATTGATGGCGCGTGCCCCTCCGTCTATGAAGCTGTTCCGCTCGATCCGTATGTAGCGTGTTCCCCCCTTTGCCTGGATGCAGTTGGAGCCGGCCCGCACGAAGTGGTTGCCGGTGAACTCCCCGTTGTGGCAGCCCACCATATCGATCATGCTCCCGCCGGGGGAGCCGGCCTGGAAGGTGCAATCGCTCACCCGGAAGCTATCGATGCCGGAGAGCTTCAGCATGTCGTTGTTGCCGGTGGCGTTGATGCCCCGCCAGGTGCATCGCTCGATGATGATATGGTGCGCCGGGGTGTCGAAGGTTCCCCCGTCATCGATGTTCAGGCCGTTGCCGGTCTGCCCTTCCAGGGTAAATCCGGTAATGCGGAGATAGGCGGGATCGGAGAGCTGCCAGGCATTGCTTCCCCCCTGGAGCAGCACCTCCGCATCGGGCTGGGCCATGATGGTGATCCATGCATCGGGGGTGCCCTGAAGGCCGTTCACGAACGATCCTCCGGGATAGGTTCCCTTCCGGAAGAGAATGGTATCGCCCGGCCGTGCCTCGGCAGCCGCCGGTTCCAGATTGCCGTAGGGGGCCCCGGGGCCCACCTCCAGCACCCGTGCCGGAAGCGCCGGTGCAAGGAACAGCAGTAGCAGCAGAGCGCAGGTGATCTTCATGAGAACCTCGTTCGGAATAATGAACTGATTGATATGTTCCGGCCCGCAGATCTTCTCCCAGGGCGGGCGCTGGGCCTACCCGGCAGCATGCTCCTGGCCGTTCATACGGGCGATCTCGGTGTGAACATAGCCGGTCGCCGCCGTCAGGAAATCCACCAGCAGTTCCAGTTGCTCGGTGGTATAGCCGGCCAGCTTCTCGCCGAGCGATGGGGAGAGTCCCTTGAATGCCTCGTCGATGCGGGCCAGCCCCTCCGGCACAGGCTCCACGATCACCCGCCGCCGGTCGCCGGCATCGCGGCCGCGCCGCACGAACCCCTTGGCCTCCAGCCGGTCGATAAGAGCGGTTACCGATGCCGATGCCAGCCCCGTATGCTCGCAGAGCTGGCCGGCCGTAAGCGGACCCAGTCTGGTGAGGAGTTCCAGGGTCTTCATATCGCTGGCGCTCAGCCCGATACGCCCGGCGATGGCTGTATGAAAGAGTACGGTGGCCGTGCTGTTCTCGCGAACCGCCAGCGCCATGGCCTGCATGGCCTTGAGGCGCCGGGAGTCCGGTTGCCGCTTCGATGTTGATGTACGTGCCATTGGTCGGAAAGGGACTTGCTTTTATCTCGATTGATAGAGATATTTGTCTCGTCGTATCGAAATATCTATCCGGTACAGACTCAATATAGTCCGGTACCGCCGCCGGAGAAACTGCTCCCGCCCGGGAGCTTTCTTCCGGCGCCGCGATGCCATAATTATTGGAGATGAATGCGATGACTCTATCCCACGGCCACGCCGCGCGCCACTCCGCCGCCGATGAGGGGGCTATTCGTGCTCTCCTGGCGAAGCTCGCCGAAAGCTGGGACCGAAGCGATGCAACGGCCTACGGGAGCGGCTTTACTCCCGATGCCGATTATATCGCCTTCGATGGAACGTATCTGAAAGGACGCGAGGCGGTGATGCGTTCCCATGACGATCTGTTCGAGTTCTTCAACACGGTCTTCCAGGGATCGCGGCTGGTGGGGGAGAGTTCCAGCATCCGGTTTCTAACCCCCGATGTGGCGCTGGTGCATGCAACCGGGGCGGTGCTCTTTCCCTGGCAGAAGGCTGTCGCCGCCGATCGCCGTTCGGTCAATACCTCGGTGGTGCTGCGGCAGCCGGATGGGAGCTGGCTGGTGGCCGCCTTCCAGAACACGAGGGTGAAGCCGCAATCGGTTCCTACCGGTTTCTCCCGCCGCCTGCTGGCCGCCCTGTTCCGTCTGCGGGAGAGGTTCAATTTTAGATTTTAGATTTTGGATTTTCGATTGAGGGAACAGGGGGCGATCGCGGGGTTTCGGATTTTCGGTTGAGGGAACAGGGAGGATCGTGGGATTTCGGATTTTCGATTGAGGGAACAGGGGCCGCTCTCAGCTCTTCGCTCCTTGTGCGGATTTCACTATGGTTAGTCTATTGTGGGCCCCAGAGCCAACACCTATAGGTGTTGCCTATCTGTAGCATGCACGCTCCCTTCTTCCCATTCCGGAAGCTCCGTAGGAGCGGCCCATTCTTCCTGCTCTGAAAACCCTCAACTCAATTGAAATCCGCTCTACGTACCTGGGAGAACGTTTCCTGCTATTCCCTGGTGTAGCTTGCCCGTTCGCACGGAGTTCGACTCCGTGCGCGGTGGTAGCAGCAGGCGGTGCGGACTCACGCTCCGCGACAACGCATCGCAGAAAACGTATCCGCAGGTAGGTAACTACTATCTACTAACTATCAACTATACCCTACGGTATATGATCCGATCAATTCTCGCGTTCATCCTTGCAGGTCTGTGCGAGATCGGCGGCGGCTACCTGGTCTGGTTATGGCTGCGCGAAGGGAAGAGCATCTGGCTGGCGGGGGCCGGCGGGGCGCTGCTGGTGCTGTACGGCGTTATTCCAACATTGCAGCCGGAGGGGTTCGGGCGGGTGTACGCGGCCTATGGCGGGGTGTTCGTGGTGATGTCGGTGCTGTGGGGATGGCTGATCGATGGCGTGCTGCCGGACCGCTTCGATCTGATAGGGGCGGCTATCGTGATGATCGGTGTGGCGATCATGATGTACTGGCCTCGCGGGGCGGCCTCCTAGGCACCGGCCGCGGAACATGAAAAACCGGTCGCGCAGA
>JBMDXA010000040.1:0-11083 GCA_048594725.1 Candidatus Kapaibacteriota bacterium | reverse complement strand
TCCCGATAGCCGGAAGTTCCACGCTCGGGTTCAATGAGAACTTCGCGAAGATGTCGCAGCTCTACAACGAGGGGAAGGTTGCGGTGGTACAGAACGTGGGCTACCCCAACCAGGATCTCTCTCATTTTCGCTCCACCGATGTCTGGCTTACCGCGTACGATCCCGACCGTTTCGAGGCCGCCGGCTGGTATGCCCGGTATCTGGAGAGCCGCTATCCCGAATATCCCGAACTGCTCCCGCAGGACCCGTATGCCATCGAGCTCGGGACCACGCTGGGATTGTCGCTGCTGGGAAAGCGCCACGACATGGGGGTGGCGCTCTTCGATCTCTCCTATATCCCCGATCTTCCCGGCCTGCCCGGCCAGGAGAAGATGAGCCACGACGAGGAGGAGCGCTATGTGCGCCAGGTGCAGCGGCAGGTGAATCTCTTTGCCGGTTCCATTCTCGCCGCCCAGCAGCGCACCCCGGAGAACATGGTGCACCCCACCGATACCACCCTGGGACGGGATCTGGGGGTCGTGGCGCGGCTTATCGCCGGCGGCCTGCGCACCCAGATGTACGTGGTCAATATCGATGGCTTCGACACCCATCATAATCATGTCGCCCGGCATAACTGGATGCTGGGGCATCTGGGAGAATGCATCTACCGGTTTCAGCGCGATCTGGAGGCGTTCGGGATCGATCATCGTGTCACAACCATGACCATCAGCGAGTTCGGGCGCCGCATCCCCACGGTGGGGAACGGCACCGAGCATGGCGCCGCCGCGCCGCTGTTCGTGGTGGGAAGCCGCGTGCGGGGGGGGCTGATAGGTCATGATCCCGATATCGACAGTCTGATGGCGGACGGAAGCCTGAAAATGGAATACGATTTCCGGCAGGTCTACGCATCGGTGCTGGGGCAGTGGCTGGGGGCCAGCGACCAGGAGATCCAGGCAGCACTGCCGCGCCGGTTTGCCCAGTTGCCGATCTTCAGGAGCGGGAGCACCAGCGCGTTGCCGGATGCGGCATCGCTCATGCTCGAACAGAACACGCCCAACCCCGCTGCGGTCTCCACCACTATTTCGTTCGATGGCGTCCCCGCCGGAACATCGGGAACGCTGGCGCTCTATACGCCCGATGGACGGCTGGTGCATGCTGCGCCGGTGATGCCGGGGGAGCGCTCCGTGACGGTGGATGTGCGCGCGCTTCCATCGGGAACCTATCTCTACGAGCTTGTGGCCGGGCCGATCCGCCGCGCCCGGATGATGGTTGTGGCGCATTAGAGCCGATGAACCTGGGATACGATAGCCGTCTTCATGGCTCGCTTCCGGAGCCATGAAGAGGAGCGCCCCATGTGGCTCAATGCAGTTGCAGTTCGCTTCAAGGGCTCTATTAAGTACTTCGGCAAAAGTTATCTGACATTCTTCTTCGGTGTTGTCGCGGAGTTTGACTCCGCGACCCCTGCTGCTACGGTCGTGCACGGAGTCGAACTCCGTGCGAACAGTACCGGGGATCTCGTTCCTGCTTCACCGCCGTTACTTTTTTTTGTGCTTCAGGATCATGCGGGGAGTAGAGCTGTGCCCGTACCGGGATGGGGAACCATCGGGAATGCCTCGTCTCTAAGATTCACGAGCAGGATACGAGGCCCCTCCGCCGGCTCCGCGCCGGTTCAGGCCGGGCTCCCCTGCGGGCCCGCTCCGCAGCTTCCCCTCTCTCATGGTGAAACCAAGTCGCCGTGGCGATGTCATGGTCCCTGACGCCGATCCACCCCCAGGCGTATTTTTTTCTGATGTGAACCGAACAGCGAGAAATCCTTATGGATCGTAGAAACTTTCTTACGCTTGGCATGCCCCGGCTTCGCGACCGCAGCCGTGAGATGATCGTGGGGGAGGCCGCAACCCAGGCACCGCCGCCGCATGCGCGCAGGAGCGATACGGGGCTGGAACCGTTCGTCCCCACGCCGGACAACCCGTGGGACTACAGCAAGGCGGCCCATCTGCTCCGGCGCTGCATGATAGGCCCCACCGATGCCGAAATCCGCGCGGCGCTCGCCGAGATCCGGAGTGCCGGGCTGGACGCCACCATCAACAGGCTCCTGGCCGGCTTCGCGCCGGAGAACACGCTGATAGGCGACTGGGCCGGGCAGGAACCGCAGATACGCGCCTCCGGCGACCAGGCGGCATTCATTCAGGAGATCAACCGCAAGGGGGAGACGCTCCTTCGCTGGTGGCTCCGGACCATCGCCGTCTCCCCGGTTTCCATCCAGGAACGGATGACGCTGTTCTGGCATAATCACTTCACCTCCGAATTGCAGGTGGTGAGGATCGCCGAGTGGATGCACGGGCAGAACATGCTCTACCGCCGGAACATGCTGGGGAACTTCAAGCAGTTCGTCAAGGATGTTACCAGGGATATGGCGATGCTGGTCTATCTGGACGGCGCCAAGAATTCCAAACCGCCCGGCAAGGACAACATCAACGAGAACTACGCCCGCGAGCTGATGGAGCTGTTCACCTGCGGCGTGGTGGATTGGGAGGGAAACCCCAACTACACCGAGACCGATGTGCGCGAGGCGGCTCGTGCCCTGAGCGGCTGGACCCTCACGCAGGGAAGCAAGGGGGCGCTCTACGCCGGTCTGGAGAGCCAGTTCATCCCCTTCATCTGGGATGGCGGCAGCAAGACGATCATGGGGCGCACGGGAGCCTGGAAGGCGGACGATGTGGTGGATATCATTTTCAGCGAGCGGGCCAGCCAGGTCTCGACGTTCATCTGCGAGAAGCTCTATCGCGCGTTCGTCTACGACATCCCGGATCGCACGGTGGTGGCGGCGATGGCCGAGACGTTTCGTGCCGGCAACTGGGAGCTTCGCCCGGTGATGGTACAGCTTCTGAAGAGCGCCCATTTCTTCGACCCCACCAACATCGGCGCGCTGGATAAAAGCCCTGTCGATTTCATGCTCGGCATGATCCGGGGAATGGCTCTGGGGAACGTGCCCGATTTCGAGGCGGGGAACACCCGGTTCAGCCGCGATCTTGCAGGGCGCCTTGCCACGCTCGGCATGGTCCCGCTCGATCCTCCCAACGTGAAGGGATGGCCCGGCGGGCGCTCCTGGATCAGCACCTCCACGCTCCCGTACCGCCAGAAGACCGCGCTCGATATCGTTGATGGCACTATCAAATCCGGAAGCGGGAACAATGCACGCCGCTTCTACACGCTCGATCCCATCGCATTTGCAAAGACCTTTCCCGATCCGAACGATATCCACGCGCTCAGCGCCGATATGGCCCTCTTCCTTCTGAACACGCCTCCATCCGACAAGGAGGCGAAATCGATCTACGACGCACTGCTCGATGGCGGCGTCGATTACGAGTGGGATGTGGATGATCCCGACCAGAAGCCCGCCGACCGGATACGCAAATATCTGAAGGCGGTCTTCCAGCTTGCGAAGTACCAGTTGTACTGAGGGGAAGGCTCGGGGCGTAGTTCTTGGGAAGAAGCGGAACGGTAGTACTGTGGGCTGGTCCATGGTCCGTGCGCGGCCTGCGGCCGCTGTCAGTGGTCCGTCGCCGTTGAACCTGATTCTACATGCTCAATGTGGGTTCCCCTTGCCGAAGCCACGGACTACTGACAACGGACTCCTTTCCGTCAATCGTCAATCAAAAATCGTCAATCGATGAAACGTAGATCATTCATACAGCGACTCGCGAGCACGGGGATCGTACTGCCGATTGCAATGGGCTACCCTCGCGTGCGGGCATTTGCAAAGTCTCCGGCCGGCTCGCCGTTCATGCGTCTGGCCTCCGCCGCCAACGACAACATCCTCATCATGATCCGGCTTGCCGGCGGCAACGACGGGTTGAACACCCTGGTGCCGTACAACAACGACACCTACTACACCGCGCGAAAGCGGGGCGTGGCCGGGGAGGATATGTCGATAGCCGCCGAAAGCGTTGTGAAACTGCCGGACTCCGGCACGATCGGGCTGCACCCCGCTCTGGCGCCGCTTCTGGAGCTGTACAACGAGAAGAAGATGACGATCGTGCAGAACGTCGGCTATCCCAACCAGAACCTCTCCCACTTCCGCTCCACCGATATCTGGCTTTCCGGCTCCGACTGGAATGTGTACGACAACGCCGGCTGGTACGCCAAATATCTGGAGGAGAAATATCCCGATTATCCCGATGTGGTTCCGCGCGATCCGTTCGCCATCGAGCTTGGAACCTACCTGAGCACGACGCTGATAGGGAAGGAGAACAACATGGGAATAGCCGTGGCCGATCTCAGCTACATTCCCGGCCAGCCCGATTCCGATCCCGTCCGCTCCGGCAATGCCGGGATCGAGGAACAGTACGTGCGGGAGATCGCGCGGCAGTCGAACATCTTCTCCAACTCCATCATCGATGCGTTCCTGAAGGTGCCGCAGAACAAGGTGGCCTATCCGGCTGCAACCAACGCATTGGCTACGGGGCTTGCGGTGATAGCCCGGCTGATAGCCGGCGGGCTCTCCACGCAGATGTACATCATCAACGTTCCCGGCTACGACACCCATACCGGCCAGCTCTCCGTGCAGGGGACGCTGCACGCCAACCTTGCAAGCGCGGTGCTCGCATTCCAGCGCGATCTGGAGGCGTTCAATCTGGACGGGCGTGTCTGTACGATGACCATCAGCGAATTCGGGCGGCGGGTCACCTCCAACGGCACCGGCACCGATCACGGCTCGGCCGCCCCGCTGTTCGTCTTCGGCAGCGGTGTGCGCGGGGGAATCATCGGGGCCGATCCGAACCTGGGCGATCTGGAGGGGGCGGGGAACATCAGGATGCAGCACGACTTCCGGCAGGTCTATGCCTCCACGCTGGCGCAGTGGTTCGGCGCTGCCGAGGAGGAAATAGCACCGAACGCGCTGCCGCGTCATTTCGACCAACTCCCTATATTCCGCGCCGTGGCTTCCGGTGTGAACGCTCCGCTGGTGACAGAGGGAGCGCTCCGGCTGGGGGCGAACTATCCCAATCCGGCCTCATCGGTCACGGCAATTCCGGTTGGCGGGATCGGCGCGGCGGGGCGGCTGGTGCTCTACGATCTGCACGGCAGGGCGGTGGCGGCCGAGGAGGTGGCGCCGGGACAGACGGTGGTGCAGCTTGATACCCGCACGCTCCCTTCCGGCACCTACGTCTACGAGCTTGCCGCCGGAGGGAACCGGCTTCGCAGGAAGATGACCGTGCAGCGATAGACGAGTTGCGAGATGGCCTGGCGAGAAGGGAGGGAAACGTACGGGAGTGGGAGAAGAGGATGCTGGCGCGATAGCCGGTGCCCCGCGCTGCCAGTAACAGGTATCTAACGCAAGTTGCGACGTAGCAGAGTGAATCTCATGCGAGGGATTCCTCCTACCGGAAAAAGAATGGGCCGCTCCTGACGGAGCTTCCAACGGCAAACAAAAAACTATCGCTACTACTACAGATAGGCAACACCTATAGGTGTTGGCTCTGGGGGACATCATGAGGGCAGGTGCAGCGGCCCCGGCAACTCACTGCACCTTCGATCAGTACGTCGCAACTTGAGGTATCTATCAAACGCCGTATTATCGGCCCGCAGACATTTCATGTTCGATCGGGGGAGGACGTTCCACTCGTGCGCATCGTCAGTTTGAGCGACTGACGATGAACCGATAGTGCGGGCCAGTCCTCCGGTCGGACATTTTTTATTCTACTCCCCGGGTTTCTCTCCCGTCATCTCCTCCTCCGGGGCCGGCAGCGCATAGACCGCCATCCGGCGTTCCTCCAGCACGAAGATCCTTCCGTCGATCAGGCGGGCGGCAACCGCCGGTGCTTCCAGCGCGAATTTTCCGATGGCGGTGTTGGTTGCCAGGTCGTACAGATGCAGCTCCCCATGCCCCGTCACCAGCAGCGTATCCCGGTCGATCGAGATCGACGCCGGGGCCATGCCCGCCGGCAGAGGGAAATCGCGCACGTAGCTGCCAAAGGGATCGAACTGCACCAGCCGTTCGCGGTCCAGCAGATAGACGTTATCCCGGCCGTCCACTTCGATGCGCGCCGGGTCCAGCAGGCGCCCGGCGCCGGATGTCATGTCGCCGAACTTGCCGATGAACTCCCCGAACGGATTCAGCTTTACCACCCGCCTGCTCTCCCCATCCAGGATAAGGATATCCCCCTGCCGGGTGACCGCCACATCGCGCGGATATTCGAACCCCTTTTCGTCGTCGAACGTCGTTCTGGTCGAGACCGAGGTGATATAGTCGAGCGTGCGATCGAACCGCTGCACGCGGTTGTTGTTGTAGTCGGCGATGAAGATATCGTTCCCCTGCCGCGCGAAGATCCCTTCGGGGGAATCGAACTGGAGGGAGCCGCTTCCGAACCCATTGACCGAGGCCAGCGAATCCCCCGCCGGCGAGAACTTCACCAGCATGCTTCCGGAGCGATCGATCACGTAGATATTGCGCTGGATATCGTAATCCATATCCGCCGCACCGGTGAACCGGCCGAATGCCGTCAGGAAGATGAGGAGCCTGATGAATTCCATAGGAGAGCCCGGGGAAGCGGAGCGTGGTTGGAAGTTTGTTGCCGGGAGTTCAGTACCTGCCAGAACGTTATCTGAGATTTGCGAATCCTGCGATGCCCCATTCCGCCAGTGGCATCCGGAGCGAAGACCCGAAGGGCGGCGTAGCGCATGTACCGGTATGCTTGTCGGTATCATTCGCCTGCAGCTCCGGATGACAACCGCGGACGTGCGGCGCAATTGGAATCCCGGCAGACGTCTGTCCGGCTACATAGTAGCGGAAAGAGGGAAGAGGTTTGATCGTTGTATTCTCTGCCCCCGGCTCTCTTCTCGTCGATCGAACATCATCTTCCCGGATTGGTCGGCCGGATATCGATTTCGCGGATGAGGGCGCGTTCCGGGAGAGCGGCTGCAAGCGCCACGGCATCGGCCACGTCCTCCGGCTGGAGAATGCGCTGGCGGTCGGGGGAGGTGGTCTGGGCGTTATCGAAGAACGACGTATCCACCGAGCCAGGGCAGATCGTGACGATGCGGACGTTGTGCTGGCGCGCCTCCTGGAAGACGCATTCGTTCAATCCCATCACGCCGAATTTGCTGGAGCAGTAGGCGCTGCCGCCGGCAAAGCCATGTTTGCCCGCCACCGAGCTGATCGTCACCACCGTTCCCCGCTCCTGCTCGTACATATGAGGGAGGACGTATTTCATGCAGAGAAATGGTCCGCGCAGGTTCACGCGGGTGATGGCATCGAACTCATCGGCGGTAAGCTCGGTGATCCGCTTGAAGATGCCGAAGCCGGCATTGTTCACCAGCAGGTCGATCCGCCCGAATCCCTCCATCGTCCGTTCCACCAGCCGCCGCACCGCATCCTCATCCCCCACATCGGTGGGGATTACCACCGCCTCCGCCTCTTTCGGGAGCGCCGAGGCCAGCCGCTGCAATTCCTGTTCGTTCCGTGCGGCCAGCACCACCTTCATCCCCTCGGCGGCGAGCCGGTGCACGATCGCCGCTCCGATTCCGGAACTGGCGCCGGTGATAAGCGCCACGCTGTTGTTGAGTTTCATACCAGAGATCTATAAGGCTTGAGAGTTCCACGTCGCGTGGAAGATACAGCCGGAGTCCCGGGAGGACAACCGTAAAGCGACGCGGAAGTGCCTTCACACAGGGGGGCTCATCGGCTATGTTCCTCCCCGTCCGCCGGATACACCACCGGAACGATCTGCGCCATCATCTTCTTTCGCCAGGATGCGTTCGTTCCGTTTTCCCCCGGGCCGGCACGGACCGAAGGCACCCCCGCATTCTCCATATCACCACTATCATCGGAGCCGAACGCATGCTGCGAGTATTTCTTCTTGCCCTGCTGCTGCTATCGATGCTGCCGCCCGCCGGCCGGGGGCAGATCGTCATCAACGAGATCATGTATGCCCCGGATGCTCCGGAACCGGAGTGGGTGGAACTGCATAATGCCGGCGCACTGCCGGTGGATGTGGGGGGCTGGAGCATTCAGGATGCCGGTGCGGCGGCCGGTGCCATCCCGCCGGCAGTGATTTCCCCCGGAGGCTATCTGGTGCTGGCGCGGGACAGCGGGCGGTTGCGCGCGGTGCGTGCCGTGGGCTCGGCCATCGCCACGGTTCAACTCCCGTTGCTGAACAATGCCGGCGATGCGGTGATCCTTCGCGACGAGGCGAAGAGGACCATCGATTCGGTGCTCTATGCCGAGGAGTGGGGAGGAGCGGATGGAGCCTCGCTGGAGCGGCGGAGCCACACGTTCCCGGCGGCGAGCGACTCCTCCTGGGGAACCTCCGCCGACAGGAGCGGCGCCACGCCCGGCCGGAGAAACTCGCTCAGTCCGGCGGCGCTCGATCTGCTGGTGGAATCACTCGGGTTCGATCAGACTGCCGGCATCGTTGCGGCCACGGTTCGCAATGGCGGCACCGAGCCGTCCGCTCCGGCGGAGCTGCTGCTGTATCATGATGCCGATGAGGACGGGTTCAGCGCTCCGGCCGAGGAACTGGCAAGAGGGCATCTGGACGTGATGGCGCCGGGGGAGAGGCTGCTCGTCGAGTTCCGGTGGCCCCGCGATCTGACCGAGAAGGGGGAGACCGCGCTTGCGGAAATCAGGATGGGAGGGGATGAGCGCCGGGAGAACGATCTGGCCTCGGCTGCGGTGAGGGCGCCGTTTCTGGAGACGGGGGTGGTTATAACCGAGGTGATGTTCGATCCGCTCCCGGCAGGGACGCGGGCCGGTGCGGAGTATGTGGAGATACTGAATACCAATACGGTGGCGATCAGCGTTGCCGGCTGGAAGCTGCATGATGCCACCTCCCGTGCCCAGGCGGCGCTCCCGGCGCAGTCGCAGAGGGTGCCCCCCGGAGGCCGCCTGCTGATAGCGAGCGATAGTGCCCTTTTCGTCCGGTTCCCCGCTCTGCTCGATTCGGCGTGCGTGGTGCTGATGGGGAATACGAGCCTCGGCCTGAACGGCGACCAGGATGATCTGGTTCTTCGCAACAGAAACGGGGTTACGGTCGATAGCGTGCATTATTCCTCCGGCTGGCATCGCCGTGATCTGGGGGAGATGAAGGGGGTGGCGCTGGAGCGCATCTCCATCGGCGGCGGATCGAACGATCCGCGCAACTGGTCCAGCTCGGCGGCGCCCTCCGGCGGAACCCCGTGCGCTCCCAACTCGGTGGAGATTCCCCCCTCCGGCTGGCCGGCGGTTCTCGCCGCGATTCCTCCCACGGTCTCCCCCGATGGCGATGGATACGAGGATTTCACACGGATCTCCTACCGGCTTCCCACGCGCAATGCGCGCATCGTGGCCGCCGTGTTCGATCGTGCCGGACGCCAGGTGCGTCTTCTGGCGAGCAACGAGCCGGCCGCTGCCGTGGGGGAGCTTATCTGGGACGGACGCGATCAGGATGGCCGCCCGCTGGCTCCCGGCATCTATCTGGTGCGCCTGGAGGCATACGATGACGATGGTGCCGGGTTGTTCGCGGCGCAGGGAACCATTGTGGTGGCGAGGAAGATGTAGGGAACATAGTAAGGGCTAGCGCCACTGGATATCCAACTGCGCAGCCAATTGGATATCCAGTGGCGATGCTCTTTCGCACTGACAGGGAAACTACTTACACGTACCAGCAACGATGTGGTGGCCCTCCGCCCAACCAAGAGGGAGTCCTTCCTGTATTGCGTGTGGCTTGCTGGAGTGATATTCAATGTGGTTACTGAACATCACTCCAGCAGGGTTGGTTGATTCCCAGACAACTCCTGTTATCAGCGGCATCCCATCGCAAGCATACTCCCTGGATTTCGGTGCCGGGTGGTGTGTTTTCAGGAAATGTGATGGCACAGCTGCAACGGTATTTGCCGCCGACTTCCGTTTCTACGAAACAGTTGCTTCGTGCCTTAATGGGGTTATTATCATCTGGCTAGATATGTCCTTTCCCGGTCGTATCGGTGTCAATGAGCTGACCACCGGAACCGGGACCCATACCACTGCCCCATCCGCCCCAGCCACCCCATCCGCCGCCGCCCAGGGGCCCATCGGCGCCCCACCATGCTCCGCCCCATCCGCCATTGGCCCCACCACTACCGATGCCACTACCACCGGTTCCGCCCCCTGTGAAGGGATTCCTGACACTTGGAGGCTCAAACCCAAATATCGGTCCCGATCCAAGCCAGTCTCCTGCATTCCCGCCCAGGAATGGCGGAGGTGGTGGGAGTTCTCCTCGTGCGGCAGCGTCAACAGAGGTGACCATAAACCCAATAACGATAATCAGAATAGCGCTAATCATGGTTTTTACTATGAGTCTTTTACTGGGCCACAACGATTTTTTCCGTCTTGACTATTCTTCCGTTATGCAGGAGCGCCACGAAATACACTCCGCTGTTGGAGGCACGGTATGAGACCTCGGATGTAGACTCATTGCTAGTCGAGTTGTATGGACAGAAAACGAGATTACCTGACTCATCGTAGACCGCGATGGCGGTACGGCCGCCATCTCCGGGGCCGTTAAATGATATGTTAAGTTGTTTTGAATCTTCCGGAGGGCGTGAAATCCTAAGTACTGCATCGCCCATTCCTATGTTTTGCAGCAGATCATTAACGCTGCGTTTTATGTAGACAGATCCGAAATTGGCTAGATATGTCTGGTACTCGGCTTTACTCAACCGGTTTGATAGTCCGATAGTTACTCCGTCGTATCGGGTGAAGTGATATGCACCGTTTCCGCGGGCTTTCAGAGTAATGCCAACCAGTACAGAGTCACCATTGAGTAAGGGTGGAATGATATAGGATACCAGAGCCATGATTGGTCGTGTTCCGTAGATAGTTGGTGCACCCCGTGTGCTACGCGGGAATACTCCAATGCTGTCGAGCTGGGCTAGGGGGCTGCCATCGGAGGCATCTACTAAATACACGATCATTTCCAACGTATCCAGCGAGTAGTAGTTGGTGGTAAGCATCTGGTTGTTGATGGGGTTATACCATTCCATCTCCCGGTAGAAACTGATGGTATCTCCAGTATTCACCAGAAAATTCTCCGTTCGGCTGTTGAATGAGAGAAGCTCTTGTGGCACATGATACATGCGCCTGTAA
>JBMDXA010000004.1:0-9766 GCA_048594725.1 Candidatus Kapaibacteriota bacterium | reverse complement strand
ATTAATCTTCTGTCGGCAATCCCCGGTCGGCCCATCCCCGCCACCCCTCGCTCATGGACTTCACGTTGGTGTAGCCCATCTGCTGGAGGGCATCGGCGGCGAGGGCGGAGCGATATCCGCCGCCGCAGTAGAGGATGATCTCGCGTCCGGTATCCGGAGCGATCTTCTCGATATCCCGCTCTATCACCCCCTTGCCGATATGAACGGCGCCGGCGGCGTGTCCCTTCTGCCACTCGTTATCCTCCCGGACATCCACCAGAAGAATATCCTCCCCCTGTTCCTGCTTCCGGCGGGTTTCCTCCGGGGTGATCTCATGGATGCGATATCTGATCTCATCGACCAGTTTCAGGAAGCGTTCCGAATGGGTCATGGTTCTGTGCGGGATCTGTTAAGTAAACCCGGCCGCGGCGATGGCCCGGAAGCCACCCCCGCAGCCGGTTGATAACACGAACGATCGGGGCATTGTTAGCACGCGCGCCGTTTTTTCGGGCGGGGCGGGGTCCGGATTACTTGGAGGACTTCGCCGAAGCGCTCTTCTTGGCGGCCTTCTTGGCAGGCTCGGCCGATGCCTCGGCGGTAGCCTCCGCCTTTGCGCTGCTCTTGGCGGCCGGCTTCTTCTTGGCGCCCCCGGCGTTATCCATGGTCTCCTTCACGGTGCGTCCCATATCGGCCGGGGACTCCACCACCACGATACCGGCCTCGCGCATGGCGGCGGTCTTCTCGGTAGCGGTTCCCTTGCCGCCGGAGATGATGGCGCCGGCATGGCCCATGCGGCGCCCCGGAGGAGCGGTACGCCCGGCGATGAAGCCGATCACCGGCTTCTTCACATGCTCTGCCACATAGGCTGCGGCCTCTTCCTCGGCGGTGCCGCCGATCTCGCCGATCATCAGGATCGCCTCGGTCTTCGGATCATCGTTGAACAGCTTGATAGCATCGATGAAGCGGGTGCCGATGATAGGATCGCCGCCGAGACCGATGCAGGTGGACTGTCCCAGACCGACATCGGTAAGCTGGCGCACGGCCTCGTAGGTGAGCGTTCCGCTGCGGGATACCACGCCGACGGTTCCGCTCTTGTGGATGAAGCCGGGCATGATGCCGATCTTGCAGCCGTCCGGCGTGATAACGCCGGGGCAGTTCGGGCCCACCAGGCGGGTGGTCTTGTCCTTCAGGTACTCGGCCACCAGCACCATGTCCTCAACCGGGATACCCTCGGTGATGCAGATCACCAGCGGGATTCCGGCATCGGCGGCCTCGCGGATGGCATCGGCGGCAAAGGCTGCCGGCACGAAGATGACCGATGCGTTGGCGCCGGTGGCCTCCACTGCGTCACGAACGGTGTTGAAGACCGGCACGGGACGGATGAACTCCGCCGGCTGGTACTCGGTTCCCCCCTTGCCCGGGGTGACGCCGGCAACCACGTTGGTGCCGTATTCGAGCATCTGCGAGGCATGGAAGGTCCCCTCGCTGCCGGTGAGTCCCTGCACCAGAACACGCGTGTTCTTGTCGATTAAAACGCTCATAACCAGAGTTGAACTGTTGATCTATTGAACAGACTGAGTTATTCCCAAGGCTGTAGAGAGGCAAACATACGAAAAGGAGCCCGAGCGGCGAAGAAACGATCCCCCCTTCCGGGATGCGACAAGGAGTAACGGGATTTTCGATTTGCGATTTCGGATTTTCGATTGGGCCTCTTTATGATCGACGATCCCAGAAGATCAAGATCCGGTGACCCCGGGCTCTCTCCCACAAGCATCAACGTACATCGGCAATCATCACTCCTCCGGACTTCCCGACTTTTACTATTTTGCGCGTGGCATTCAGCTCTCGACGCGAATTACCCCGCCTCGTTCGTCCTGATACCTACCTCCTTCTGATACCCGATTCTACGAACTACGCATGGAAGCTGATCGGTCATTCGGTTCAAATACGCGCAAGCGCGCGTTCCTGGTCTTTACCGCTCTGGTGTTCCTCACCTTCATCGGGCGGCTGGTGCAGTTACAGGTGATAGAAGGATCGGCATACCGGTCCCGGTCGGAGGCACAGGGTATCAAGCAGATCGTGCGCGAGCCGATTCGCGGGGCGATCTATGACCGTAACGGCCACGCCATCGTGGCGAATATCCCCTCCTACTCGGTGCTGGTGACCCCCAACAAGATCACTCCCGAGACCAAGGTGACCCTGGCGCGCATCCTCGCCACCGATACCACTACGATCAACGAGAAGATCAAGCAGTACAAGATCAACAACTTCTCGCCGGTCCGTATCTGGCGCGATATCGACCGCCAGGCCTGGGTGCTGCTGAACGAGTGGCACACGGAGCTTACCGGCGTCGATATCGTGGAGGAATCCAAGCGCGCCTACGCCGGCGATATCCGCGCCAGCCATATCCTGGGCTACACCAAGGAGATCAACAAGGACGAGATCCTCCGTCTGGGCGATTACTACCAGGCCGGCGATGTGATCGGCAAGTCCGGCATCGAGCAGGCCTACGAGGATCACCTTCGCGGCGAAAAGGGATACGAGTTCGTGGCGGTCAACAACCGCGGGCAGCGGGTAAACCAGTTCAACGACGGCAAGAACGATCGCACCCCCTCCAACGGATTCGATCTGTACCTGAGCCTGGACGGCGGGCTGCAGCAGTACGCAGAGCAGCTGCTGGAGGGATATCATGGCGCCGTGGTGGCGATCGACCCCACCAACGGCGAGGTGCTGGCAATGGTGAGCGCCCCGGATTACGACCCGAAGGTGTTCAGCGGCCTTACCACCCGCTCCGATTATGAGAAGCTGGAGAAAGATCCCTCTAAGCCGCTGCTGAACCGCGCCACGCAGGCGGTGTATCCTCCGGGCTCCACCTGGAAGATGCTGATCGGCATCGCCGCGCTTCAGGAGGGGCTCATCACCCAGAACACGACCTACCACTGCGGCGGAGGATTCACCTACGGCGGCAATACCTGGAAATGCCACGGCTCCCATACCGTCAACGTCCGCAAGGCGCTCCATGTCTCCTGCAACAGCTTCTTCGGCAAGCTGGGACTGGATATGGGGATCGATGTCTTCAACAAATACGGAAAGCTCTTCCATTTCGGCGAGAGGCTGGGAACCGACGTGCTGGAGGGGAGCACCCGCCTGCCATCGCGCAACTACTACGACAAGGCGTTCGGCACCAACAAATGGCCCAAGGGGGTGATGGTGAACCTGGGCATAGGCCAGGGAGAGCTTGGGGTGAACCCGTTGCAGCTTGCGGCCTATACCTCCGCGCTCGCCAACGGCGGCACCTGGCATCAGCCCCACCTCGTGCGCGCCATCAAGAACGTGCAGCTGGGGCAGGTGGAGCGGGTGAAATATGAGTCGGAGGATCTCGGCATCCGCAAGGATATCATGGATGTGATCCACGAGGGCATGTTCGATGTGGTGAACGTGGCCGGCGGCACCGCCCGTGGCGCGCGGCTGGATTCGATCATGGTGGCCGGCAAGACCGGCACGGCGCAGGCCGGCAAGGGGAAGAAGGATCACGCCTGGTTCGTCTGCTATGCCCCGTACGACAAGCCGAAGATCGCCATGTGCGTGCTGGTGGAGAACAGCGGGTTCGGCGGCACCTATTCGGCGCCGATCGCCCGCAAGCTGATCCGCTACTACTTCACCCGCCAGCGCGAGGCCGGCGACAGCATCCCCGGCACCGATACCGAGGGGCTGGATCATCCCGATGCCCTGCGCAACATCGGCGGCGGCGACGTGCAGGAGAGCGATATGCTGCCGGAAGAGATGCGAAACTGGTGATGGTTGCCGGTGGAGTTTTTAGGGCTTGGAGCTTAGTTTTTAGAGGGGAGTTCGGTGGTAGCCCGTTCGGGGGGAGTTTGACTCCTCCCGTAAGAGCCTTCGAAGAAGTCGCGGAGTAGAACTTCCGCGACAACATCTCTCTTAAAAAGAGATCTGAGGGCCGGAGAAATTGAACGGAAAGCCCGCCACGTCAGGAACGTGCCGGGCTTCTTCGTAAAGAAATCAAATCGTACCTATGGAGTTAAAGCCAGGGAAAGCATATAGTACATGCCGTTTGTTGTCTGGCCCCATGCTTTTGCTACCTCTCCGGTTTCGGAGATTTGAACCTTGGCAAACCATGTGCGCCCATTGCTGACACCGCTAAAGAAGTGAGTATAGGGGGCCGTGAGATCGCCCGCGAGCTGCTTTACAACCGGTGCATGCCAGTTGATTGCTCCACCGAGACAGTCGATTCCGACGATGGAGTAGATGCAACCTCCGGCGTCTATTGTGGTGACGGTGTATGCTCCTCCGTATCCATTGCCGCATGGTGTTGAACGAAAGATCACTTGTGGCTCCATGTCCGCAATAGCTGCGGAGCAGGCAAGCAAAAGTAGGACTGAGCATGTGAGGGCAGCTATGAAAAGGCTTTTCTTCATAGGAAAGAATTGAACGTGTAATTGATTGAGAAATATTCGGGGGTGGCTACTGCTACCAAGGGGGGGCGGGGCTCTGACTTGATGAGCCTCTAGCCCCGATGTTACGGGGCTAGTTCAGATCGTTCGGCCCTGGCTGAATTTCTACGGGTATATCCCAGTAGCTGCCGTTTCTGTCACGTCCCCACATTGTTGTTACGCGCCCATCGTTGGTGATGTTCATCTTCACCCAACCGCCTTGCCCAAGGTCGGTAAAATGCGTGCTCGGTGCATTGGGATCGGGAGATTGGGGGAGTATGTGGACAGTGCAGTGGTCAACCCAGTGTGTGCCATCGCACGAAACACCTTCTCTGCGGATGGGTTGGCCATTGTCGTTGAAGGTGATGACGGTTACCCAGTTTCCGACTCTGTTACCCTCTCCGGTACATGCGCCCGAGTATGCTTCTACCCTCTCTGCAAGGGCGGCATTGGCCGATAGCAGCAAGCAGAGTGCTGCCAATACCATCGCAATTTTGATTTTCATTATTTCCCCTTGGTAGTGGAATATTGAGTTGATACCCGAAAGTATCTACGTGCAAGCTAGGCATATACCTTGGTTAAAACTATTTGTTTGTATAGTTGGGGAGGGTACATGTTTATGTACTCCCCCAACTGTACTCGTTTTTTTGGCTTATTCGGTGTTTCTGGAGTGCGGGGGGGTAGGAACTGGTAATAATAGAGTAGGCACGGGGAGTAACAGAAGAGGAATCGAGCAGTAATGCAGGGATACCGGAGGCGGAATAAGAGTGTAGTTATGGTGGAGGTCCGGACAGTATCCGGGCAGAGATCGAGCGAAACGGCCACACATCGAGACAGTAGAGGTAGAAATCAGAGCGGAACCGGATAGTATCGAATCCGTTCCGCTCTGGTTGCTTATGCTGATCGGCCGGCGGCTCTACCGCAGGATAACCTCTTCGCGTCCCGGTCCGATGCCGATATAGTTGACGCGCGCGCCCACGAAACGCTCGATAGCCTCGATATACTCGCGGGTCTCGGAGGGGAGGCTCTCCCAGGTGGAGCAGCCGTCCAGCGGGCTGTTCCAGCCCTTGAAGGTCTCGTAGATCGGCTCCACACGCTCCAGCGTGCGGCACTCGCTCGGGAAATGCTTCAACTGGCGGCCGTCCAGCATATAGCCGGTGCAGATCTTCAGCTCGTCGAACGAGTTGAGCACATCCAGCTTGGTCAGCACGATCTCGGTGATGCCGTTGATCATGGCCGAATAGCGGAGCGCGAAGAGATCCAGCCAGCCGCAGCGGCGCGGGCGCCCGGTGGTGGCCCCGAACTCATCCCCCTCCCTGCGCAGCTTCTCGCCGGTTTCATCCAGCAGCTCCGTCGGGAACGGTCCGTTCCCAACGCGGGTGCAGTACGCCTTGACGATGCCGATAACGCCGGTGACGGCGGTTGGCGGCAGGCCGAGACCGGTGCACGCGCCGCCGGACGTGGGAGAGGAACTGGTGACGAACGGATAGGTGCCATGATCGATATCCAGCAGCGCACCCTGCGCGCCCTCCAGCAGAAGCGACTTGCCGGAGCGCCAGGCATCGTTCAGAAACTCGGCGGTATCGGTGATGTACTCATCGATACGCTGATCGAACTCCAGATACTCCGCCACGGTCTTCTCCACATCCAGTTCCGGGGCATCGTACACCTTGCGGAACCATTCGTTCTTCTGCTCGATGCCGGCGCGGAGCTTCTCCTGGAGCACGGAGCGGTCCAGCAGGTCCACGATCCGGATGCCGGAGCGGTTGTACTTGTCGATATAGGCCGGGCCGATACCGCGGCCGGTGGTGCCGATCTTCTGCCCGCTCTCCTGGAGGGAATCGAGCAGTTTATGATACGGCATGATAAGATGCGCCTTGTGGCTGATCTTCAGGCGGCCCTGCATGGAGATGCCGAACGATTCCAGCAGGGTGATCTCCTCCATCAGCGCCACCGGGTCGATCACCACGCCGTTGCCGATCACGCAGGTGACCCCATCATGGAGGATGCCGGAGGGAATCAGGTGGAGGACATATTTGCGGTTGTTCACCACAAGGGTGTGACCGGCATTGGCACCGCCCTGATAGCGGGCCACGATATCCGATTTCTCGGCGAGAAGATCAACGACCTTCCCCTTTCCTTCATCCCCCCACTGTGCCCCGACGATAACGCGTACGCTCATAATGCTCACAAGAAAACGCTCCGATCGCCTCCCGCAATGGGGATGGACCGGAGCGTACAGACGTTCGTAGATCGGTTGTTACTGGTAAGCGGCCACCGCCTCGTCCCTGGTCGCGTACTGCGCCAGCACCGAATCGAGACGGGTCATCCGGAAGAGCCCCTGGATCTTCTCGTTGGCCCCGGCGATGGCAACGGAGCCACCGGAGGAGCGGAGCGAGGTGGAGGCCCCGACAAGCATGCCGAGCCCGGAACTGTTCATCACGGGCACGTTGCTGAGATCGATTACGACGTGGCGAACCCCCTGGCGTACCATCTCGCTGATGGCGCGGGTGAACTCCATAGCCTCGGCCCCGCCCAGCACGTTGCCGTTGAGCGAAACCACCGCCGGATCGTTTTGTTCGATCGAGAAAGTCATCGGATCATCAAGCTGTGAGCCGGTCCGGGTTCACATTCGCGCGCCCCTCGGCCCCGGCTCGTTTGCATTCTCTGTTCGTTACGCCCGCGCGCCGGCGGGACGGTTCTGGCGCTCCTGGGCCACCTTCTGATGCTCGATAGCGAAATCGCGGTCGGCATTCGGGTCCAGCTTCCCCTGCTTGATGAGCATATCCACCACGAAGGAGCTGGCGATGTAGATCGAGGAGTAGGTACCGGTGAGGATACCGATAAGCATCGTAAAGGCGAATCCGCGCAGCACCTCGCCGGAGAAGACCAGGAGGATCACCAGCACCAGCACCACGGTCAAGGTGGTGTTGATGGTGCGCGGCAGCGTCTCGTTGATCGACCGGTTGATGAGCATCAGGAAGTTCTCCCCCCGATGGATAGTACGATTCTCGCGGATACGGTCGAAGATAATAACCGTATCATTGATCGAGAAACCTACCACCGTCAGGAACGCCGCAAGCATGTTCTGGTTCATCTCCAGGTTCAGGCCGAACAGCCCGTTGAAGATGACCGCGAAGGAGAACGCCACAAGGACGTCGTGCACCAGCGCGATGATAGCCCCCATGCCGAAGAGGAACTCGAACCGGAAGGTGATGTACAACAGGATGGCGACGATCGACGCCAGCACCGCGTACAGCGCCTGCAGCCGCAGCTCGGCGCCCACCTTCGGGCCGATGTTGTCCACACGGCGGATGGTGGACTTGTTGGCCGGGAAGGTCTTGGTGAGCGCCTCCTGGAGACGGTCGGAGACCTTGGTGCCGCTGGTCTGCGTGGTGGCCTGCTCGGCCCTGACGCGGATCAGGATCTCCTCGTTGGCCTCGCCGATCTGGCCGATCGACTTGATTTCAGCCCCTTCGAAGCCCGCCTCGTCCACCGCATCGCGCACCTGGTCGATGGGCACGCCGTTCTCGAACTTGAATGCCACCTCGGTGCCACCCTCGAAATCGATGCCGTACTCGACGCCACGGACGAACGCCACCACCAGACCGATCACCGTGATCGCAATCGAGAGGACATAGAAGATCTTTCTCTTGCCGAGAAAGTCTATGTGAGTGTCATGAAAAAACTGCATGTCTGTCTATTACCGGTTAATCAAATGTTCTTGAGGATACCGTCGCGGCTGGCGCGCGGCGTTGTCATGCCGCGCCGGCTATACCGCTGCCGGCTCCGCGCTCTTCGTCTGTCCGAAGTTGATCGACGTGGTTCCGCGATCCAGCATCAGCAGGAACACGGTCTTGGTAACAAACACCGCGGTAAACAGGGTGGCCGCGATACCGATCATAAGGGTGACTGCAAAGCCCTGAATGGGGCCGGTACCGAACATGAAGAGGATCGCACCGGTCATCAATGTAGTGATATGGGTGTCGATGATAGCCGCAAACGCCTTGTCGTACCCGACGTTGATGGCGTTCTTCAGCCCGCGCCCATTCGCTATTTCTTCTCGTATTCGCTCGTAGATGAGGATGTTGCCGTCCACCGCCATACCGATCGTCAGCACC
The DNA here is from genome assembly GCA_048594725.1 of Candidatus Kapaibacteriota bacterium. Lineage (GTDB taxonomy): Bacteria > Bacteroidota > Ignavibacteria > OLB7 > OLB7 > JAFDZV01. The sequence goes on along the minus strand of JBMDXA010000004.1, from coordinate 1,215 downwards.
AGACCGCCGATGCCGGGAAGGGTAAGCGTGGCATTGAACGCCGCCAGGATGGCGAGCGTCACCAGGACGTTGAACATCACCGCGACGTCGGCGATGAAGCCGCCGAAACGGTAGTACATGATCATGAACACCACAACCAGTGCGGCCGCAAGCAGGGTGGCGTTGATACCCTGGTTGATGGAGTCCTGCCCGAGCGACGGGCCCACGATACGCTCTTCGATGATATGCACCGGGGCCTTCAGCGCGCCGGCCTTCAGCACGATCGCCAGGAGGTTGGCCTCCTTGATATCGGTGGAGCCGGTGATCTGCGAGCTTCCGCCGGTGATCTTGTTCTGCACGGTCGGGGCCGAGTAGACCGCCGAGTCCAGCACGATGGCGATACGCTTCTTGATGTTACGGCCGGTGATATCGGCCCACTTGCTGGCGCCGTCGGCGGTCATTCCCATCAGCACCATCGGGCGTCCCCCCTGCTGGTCGAAGTCGGCACGGGCGTCGGAGATCACCTCACCGGTCAGCTCGATCTCCGAGTTGAGGGTGTAGATGCCGTAGGCGGCGGTCTCCGGATTCTCCGCGCCGAACTCCGGATGCGCGCTGAAAGCGATCTGCATATCCTCCGGGATCACCGCGCGGACCTCCGGGCGGGCCAGAAGGCCCTTCAGCTTCTCGATCGTGGCGTGATTGGTATAGAAGTCGAAGATGCCGTCCGGCACGTTCTTCATCGCATACACGCCACCGGCTTCCTGCGGCTGCCCATCGGCGTTGGCGCGGGCGCTGGTGCTGAAGAGGGTCGTGAAGGGATGATCGCGCTGGTAGGCGGCGGCACGCTCCGCCTCCGGAAGCTTTGCATACGGGTCGGTGGTGTCATCGGCCGGGGTGTTCTGCGCCGTGTTCGGCGTGTCCGCGCGGCCGGCGGCGGTATCCACCCTGGTGCTGTCGATCTTTGCGATGGCCGAATCGCCGCGCTTCAGGGTATCGGCGCTGGCGAGAGTATCGGCGGCCGGGGCGGCAGTGGTATCGGCCTTGCCCATGAGCGAATCGGTGGAGACCTTTCCGGCGAGCACCTGGTCGATACGCTGGAACAGACGGACCGCATCGGCATCGTTGCGCACCTGCTTGAACTCCAGACGAGCGGTGGTCTGAAGCAGGCTGCGAACCGCCTCGGCATCGGTCACCCCCGGAAGCTCCAGCACGATCCGCCGGCCGGCCACCTTCTGT
>JBMDXA010000039.1:0-27520 GCA_048594725.1 Candidatus Kapaibacteriota bacterium | reverse complement strand
TTTACGGGGACGTCCACGGCGGCGTGGTGCCGACTGCGTCTCGCTGCTCTCCTCGGCATTCTTGCGCGGGCGGCCACGGCGGCGGGCAGGGGCGGTGCTGGTCTCGGTGGCGGAAGCATCGGCGGATTCGCTCTTGCGCGGACGGCCGCGGCGGCGTGCCGGCGCAGTGGCGGTTGCCCCCTCATCTCCGGCCTCGGCATTTTTCCTCGGGCGGCCACGACGACGCGGCGCAGCAGAAGTCTCTTCCCCAGCCTCCGCATTTTTCCTCGGGCGGCCGCGACGGCGCGCGGGCTCTGCGGGAGTGGCGGTCTCGGTTGCGGCCTGCGCCGGACGACCACGGCGCCGGCCTGCTGCGGAACCACCCGACTCGGCGGCCCTGGAATCTATCGCATCGGCAAACGGCATTGCTGCATGGAACAGATCCTTCACGATGCGAACGATATGCTGTGCCAGTTCCTCCGAGCCCAGCTCGACGACACAATAGGTCGTTGCGAAACCACTTGAAGCCAGCCCCTGAATTTCTCTGATGGCACGATTCAGCTCCCGCCGGTCCATCGCATTATGGATGGCACCGACATACAGCGGCATGCCGTTGGCCGAATACAGGACATAAAGATAATTCTCGGCACCTTCGAGGGGGAAAGCGGAGATAGGATGGCTGGGGCTGATATTGATTCTCTCGAAGATCGCACCGACCTGGGAGAGCATCTGCGACGCAAGCTCGCTCATCAACCGGGACCCACCTGAGGTAGTCGCTGGCATGTGAAGCTCCTGATTGTTGTTCCTGACAGTAGCCGTGGTTCGTCCTTGGCTTTTACAATTACGCAAATATAGAAAGAGAAGTATAATATCTGCGGTTGCATTTGTCGATTATTCGATTCAAACGATACGCCATAGTTGTACTCCAGCGCCGTATTGCGGTGAATTAGCAGCTCGCACAATCGGGAAAATGCAGACACAGCACGGCTTGCAAGGTAATTTTCACGGCCTGTGCCGATAGTGGCATACAGACGCCTGATGGCTCTACTTTGATAGAGAAAAGAGTAGAATGAAATGGCACCAAGCAGGTTTTATCCGCGCCAGCCATACCCGCGATGCCCAGCGGAGTTGGGAAATCATGGTTATGACCATCAGATATCGGCGGCGGCAGCGCTCTGTCACGCTCGCATATCATCCTGATATCACTCTCCCCGGATACTTTTACATGCCGGCCACCGGCGATGCCAGCAGGCCGGTAACCGTAGGATAGGAGCATATTTCCCTGCATCATCTGCTGCCATGGCAGGTATGGATGGCGCCACGATGCGAACGGCGCGGGAGTATCACGCCTGAGAATTACCTGTACCATTCCCTTCGCCCAGCAGCCACGCGCATATCACCCCAACACACTCCTGCACCATATTTCCTCTGCTCCGGATGGTATCATCAGGGTCATGGCTGTTATTATATCAGCTACGACCGCAGAAGAAAGGGACATGTGACATCGAAGGATGGGCAGAAATTTATAGTGCCGGCAACCCCATATCCTGTCTGCCGCTTCACGTTCCCGAGCATCCGACCCAAAGGAAGGCAGACATCGGATGTGATGGAAAATGGGAATGGATTTTCGGGGATATGCAGCGGCGATCCCGGCCGCCCTGCCAGCCAGGAACCACAACAGATACGGTCCGGCGTTTATCGGTGTCACGAGCCCGCTATCGGCGGGAGTACGGAGGAAGAGCACACGAATGCCGGCGGATACTGCGGGCCATGGCAGACCGGAGCGATCATCCGGAAGCATATAATGCGGCGCACCACGGCATCACTGTCTGTTTTTCGGAACACTGAGGGATGGATATGGAACAATATCCGCTCGGAGAATGTTGATACTGCGCGGTCTGGGATCATCAGGAGCGGTCATCGGGAATTATCGTCTATTCGCTTCGCTCATCAGACATTTTTTTAACGTCTCCATCCCGCCTGCTCTGTAGCGATGTATAGCCATTGTCCAGTGACCGGAAGCTCATTACAACAGCAACATGCCTTGTGCGTCCATCACTCGCCGTTGCAGATAGAGAAATCTGTCTCCCGATGCCCGCATGGAAAATAGCGGCACCGCGCCCGCAGGGATCGGTGTTACAAGCGTATCGTACAGAGGTTCACAGGATAACAGGGAACGGGAAGAGGGGAATTGCAGGAGCAAATGGTCCAGTCCGAGCCGCAGCCACGGAAAGAATTTGTAACGCGAAAATCACAATACCAGTTCACATGAACGCCGATATCTGAAATGGTACCGGGCAGATACAGGAGCAATCTTCGATAGCGGATATCCGGCAGAGTGGAAGAGGAGTAATTCCGGGATATGGCGTGCACCACGGCTCCGGAGTATAAATGATCTTCCCCCGGGCGGAATGCCGGGAGAATTTTCCATTATACAATTGCCTAGTACGTATTCCGGATCTGATTATTGCACTCGTACAGGAATTAATATCACCCTAAATAATTCGGGTATTTTCGGCAGATATTTCTTCCAAAACCTTCAATTGCAGACCGGGGGAACATTAGAATAATCCCACGTCATTATTGGTGAACGGTATCATCCATTGAGAGTTCCGGAGAATATGGCGTGCAAGGTGGCACCCCGCAGAGAAGCGGTCTTTTGCATACAGGAACGATGATGAGGGCGGAGGGGAAAAGCTCGAAGGGAGATATACCCTTAACAGGAAGAGACGGCACCGATGCACCGGTGATAGCGGAGGCCAGCCGGAAACATTCCCGGCCGGCGCACGTAGCCCGGTTGTGCAACCCGGCTCACGATCTCCGGCAGAGGCACCTTCTGCCAATGCCAGAACGGTAGCACACCGAAGGCAGGCACCTGGGGCAGTGTCCGGATACTGCCGGACTCTCGATCCCGGCCATAGGCGTAACCTCTCCGGGCGGCAAAGGGCATCCGGCACAGCGGGGATTGAACCATGAGGTCCCCGGCTTCGATCAACAGGGGAGAAAACGGGACCTGCTCACAGCGAGCCCCTGCCATGAACTCCCTTGTAGTACCCCGGCTGCTCCGGTATGTTCCGGGCCGTACCGTTCCCGGATCATAGGGCTATACGCGAGAACCATCCGGTCCGGACCCTGCAGGGAGATGTAGCGATTCCCCGATCGATATCTTCATTGAAGAATAAACCGCCCCGGTGTTATATTTGATAGCCGAACTGGCTGTATCTCAAAGGGTATGGAGAGCATTATGAAAAAGCACGTACTTACAGCATGTGTCCTTCTGGTCGGGCTGCTGATGCCGGCCTTTACGCCAACCGATCTTCCGGCCGATATCCGGCTGGTCGCCATGCGCCGGGTCTATCCGAATCCCTTCACCGATGGGACCACGTTCGACCTGACGATGCCCCGTTCCGCCAACATCCGGATCGCGGTGCACGATCTGCTGGGCAAGCATGTCCGCCTGCTGCATCAGGGGGAGCATGAGGCCGGCAAGTTCAAGATTCCCTGGGATGGCAAAGATGAGTCGGGGGTGCCGGTGATTCCGGGCATCTACATCTGCTCTCTGTTCTCCGATGATTCCTTTGTGACGAGCGTGAAGGTAGTGAAGGTTCAGGGATAGGCAGGAGGATTCGCTCAGCGTATCGATCCGGGGTCAGGCTGAAGAGTACGAGCCGGCGGTTCTACATGGGTGACCGGTGCGAGTAGGCCACGCTGGGGGCGGAATGTCCCTTCATGCGGGCCATCAACACATCGGTCTCCCTGATGACCTCCTCGATCGTAATCGCCTGCATGCAGGTATCGTTCGGGCGGACGCAGGAGGTCATGCGGCAGGGGCTGCAGGGGAACAGATGCGAAATCGCCGCCGCGTGGCGCCCCACCGGACGGAAGATATGATAGGAGCCCGGCCCGAACAGCCCCACCGTGGGGAGGCCGACGGCCGACGCAACATGCATTGCACCACCATCGGAGCCGAGATACAGTTCGGCCCTCTCCATCAATGCGGCAGTTCCGCGCAGGCTCAGCTTGCCGGTGATATCGACCGGGTCGAGATCGGGGATCAGCGCGGCCAGCATCGCCGAGCGCTCCACCTCCTCCGGGGAACCGATCAGGACGATCTGCATGCCATGCTGCGCGGCGATATGCCGGGCGGCCTCCGCAAAGCGCTCCAGCGACCACTCCTTCAACTGTATGGAGGTACCCGCCTGCACGATGGCAAAGGGGGATTCGATGCCGTGGGCCAGAGTGACCTCCGCGGCCATCTTCCGCTCCGCCTCGCTTATCACATACTCCAGGCGCTCCACCGGCTCCGGCGTGATGCCGAGCGGGGCGATGATGGCCCAGAGACGCTCCAGCTCGTGGCTGCTGGGACGATGCTGCTGCTTGCGATCGATCCACTCCCGCAGATGCACCAAACCGCGATTGATGAGCCGGGCGCCCGAGAACGCCGCATGCCAGAGGGTCTGCCAGTCATCGCGCAGGCCGATCACCAGATCCGGTTTCCAGGAGCCGAGAGTCCGCTTCAGATCGCTCAGGCGGTGTGCCTTGTAGGGCGCCCGTGCGAACTCCTTGCTGTTGTAGATCACAACCCCGTCGATGTTCGGGTTGTTCTCCAGGACCGAACGGCTCCACTCCCCTATCACGATCCGGATTTCGGCACCCGGAAAGCGATTGCGGATAGCACGCAGAGCCGGCGTTGCAAGGAGCACATCGCCGAGATGGTCGAGCTTGTAGATCAATATCCTTTGCACGTTGCCCAGAGAGCGCCACGAATGGAGCGCTCCCACGGCTGTAGCGAAGGAGTGTAACAGGGGCTCATACATGGGGCTTAAGATAATCCATAGACATGTGCAGCGCACATACTAAAAATCTTTTTCCATATAGCACAAAGGCGAGCTTCCGGATTGCTCGCCTTTGCAGGTAAAAGTTCTATGGTACAGGCCGGCCCCGGCGGAACCTCTCAGGCTTGCCGGAGCAGTTCCGGCGAGCGGACGCTGATAAGGAACCGCTTTCCGCCGATGCTGAGAAGAGCCTCGTCGGTACCGCTGAAGGTGATGGAGCCGTTGCGGGAGAATGCCCCGTCGGGCCCGTTCGCCCGGATCGTCACATCGCATTTTCCGCTTAGAACGGGGGCTTCCCCGGCCGGCCGGGATTCCACATGGAGGCGGTTCCAGGTGAAGGTCACCATCACATCGCCGTAACTGACGGTTTCCCGCCGGAGGGTGGTGGTTCCCTGCCAGGTATATTCGCCGCTCAGCCAGGCATCGCGCCCGGCGCCGGTCCGCACGAACCCGATGGCCCCATCGGAGTTCCCCTGCACCGTCAGAAGGCTGTTACGGTAGGTGCCGTCGGCATGGGTTTCGGCCGAGAGCGCGCCGGCCGGTTTCCGCGCGGCGCCGGTCCCGCTCATCCCGCCGTAGTTGATCGTATAGCGGAGCTTCCACTCCGAGTAGGTATCAGCCTGGTTCCGCTCGCAGGCCAGCACCAGACTCTGGCGCAGCGATGCGGGATCGAAGATAGAGTCGTTCTGGCTCACCGTCAGCGCGGTATGCGCTCCCGGAGTCCCCTCGCGAAGGGTGCCGCCGGTTCCGGCCACCACCATATCGGACATCATGGCGGCCAGGCCATTGCTCTCGTATCCCAGTGCTCCGGCGACGATCTTCGCCACCGCGTCATCATGTTCAGCCCGCGCGGCCTCCGTAGGAGTGGGCATGTCATCGGCACAGCCAGCCACCAGAAGCACCATCAGGGCCACCAGACCGCTTATCATTCTGTTCATCGCATCCCCCTGATTCCGGCATGGAACGAAACGTCTTTCCGGGCATTGTTTATAGTTGTAACGGCGCAGGTTTTGCAATGGTTAGCAGCCACCCCGCCGCCACGCTTCTCTCCTCTCTGATTCGATCCCGGAACCGGCGCAACGACGATGCCACCGCGCCGTACCGGCCATTTCTCCCCGAAAGCATCACTTGCGCATGAGCCCGCCGTGAAGAAGGGGCACGGAGCGTGGGGAGAAGGCACGGGAGAGAAGGTTTGTCCGCGAGCATCGCCGCTCTCGGTAGCCCGTCGTGATTGGATAACGGATATGCCGGCCGGATGTGCGTTTTCTCCGCAACGGAACCACCACCCGCCATGCACATTCCTCCAATCGCGCATCGAAAAGCCCTCTAACGCTCCGATAGCCCATCGGTTGCAGTATCGGGTTCCCGCCGCCTCATTTTCCGTGCGACCGCATAGCCGCCCATCAGCGCGGAGAGGACCAGGCAGAGATGGGGCCACCAGTCGCCCCACCGGGCATAGAGCGTCAGATCATCCCGCAGCTCGATGGTGGCCGTGGTGGAGGTAATCACCCCTTCCGGAGTTTCATTGGAGATGGTGCCGTACGGCGTGATGAAGCAGCTTATGCCGGTATTGGCGGCCCGGGCGATGGAGCGCCGGTTCTCGATGGCGCGCATCGCCGCAAAACGCATATGCTGCAACGGTCCGGGGGTTCCCTTGTACCATCCGTCGTTGGTGATGATGGTGAGGAAGTTGGCCCCGGCATCCACGAACCGGCGGACGATATTGGGATAGACGCTCTCGAAGCAGACCACCGAGGCCGCCCTGGTGATGGTATCGCGATACGGCACCGGGAAGGTTGCCAGATGGGTTCCCTTCCCCCAGGTGGAGATCCCCACATCCCAGCTCAGCAGATCGATCAGGAACGGGACGTTATCCACGAACGGGATGCGCTCGCCGAACGGCACGAGCTGCATCTTGTGATAGGCTCCGGCCAGCCCCTTCCCCGGCACGAACAGGCCGGCGGAGTTGAAATAATCGTAGCGCAAGGTATCGTAATAGCCGTTTGCGTTCTGGCGGGCATCCAGATGAGCGCTCGGCGGCGCGGTTCCGGGCTGGTATTCGGTATAATCGGGGAAGCCGGTCAGCACCGGCACGCCGAGCGAATCGACTGCCGCGTTGAGCTGCCACATCCGGGGCTCGTTTCCCGGACGGGAGACCGGGTAGGGGATGGCGTTCTCCGACCAGAGGAACATCTCGGTGGGGTGCTCCCGGAGCGATGCCTGCGAGAGCGCCAGATTCACCTTGATATGATCGGTGGTATCGTACTGCTTCCATTTGTCCCAGGGGTCCACGTTCGGCTGCACCACCGTGACGGTGATCCCCTTCTCCGGGATGCGATCGGCGGCGCTCCCCAGCACATAGAAACCGTACAGAAACGGCGGCACCAGGCTGAGCGCCAGGATGGTGGCGCAGAACCGGAATACCTTCGTCTGATCCCGCTCGGTCCTGTCCAGCGCAAAGAGCATCGCCGCAAACGCGCAGTTCTGCACCATCAGAAGGAAGCTCAGGCCCCAGACCCCGGTGAACTCGATGAACTGGATATAATAGAGGTTGTAGGTCTGCGTATTGCCGAGCGTCAGCCAGGGATAGCTGGCATCGGAGAGGGCATGCAGATACTCGCCGCCGCACCACAGAAACGGCAGAAACGCCAGGGCGAACAGCCGCGAGGTGTTCTTGCGCACCGCCCGGTAGGCCACCAGGGGAACGATAAAGAAGAAGGGATGGACCAGCACCAGCAGAATGCAGCTTATCATCAGGAAGGGATCGGCCTTGGCCTGCCAGCTTCCGATCCACCAGCTTGAAAGCGCCGAGAAGATCACCAGCGAACCGTAGCTCCACCGGATCAGCTCGCGGTAGGAGCGGGCGCGCTCCAGGGCTATCAGAAGGGGAACAAGGCCGATGGAACCGAACAGGCCAACCGGATTCGGGGGATATGCCAGGCCGAGCAGCAGGCCGCTGAGAACCAGCAGTATCCAGGTCTGCGGAGTACGATCAAGCGCGATTCGGGCTGAGTTGTTGATCACCGGGATGACGAGATGTTAGTGAAAACGCATCGGCGAACGGGGCCGGCCGGTTCGGTTGCAGAGAGAACGTTCAAATTAGCAAAGACTGGGCTGTATCCGACTACACGCCGGACCGGCTCATCCGTGGAGATATCCGGGAGCCCCACTATAGCACTACGTAGTGATCCTCCCCTCTCGTGTGACATCCCGATATCGGATGCGCGGAATCTCACGCAAAGGCGCAAAGCCGCCAAGAGCACAACGAAGAAGGGAAACCGGCGCGTATTCTTCTCTGCTCTTTTTCTTCTTTGCGTTTCTTTGCGGCTTCGCGGCTTTGCGTGATGCATCGGGCCGGCAGGAACTATCGCAGATGCAAACGGAGCCGGATATGCCGGCCTCATCGTCCGCCGCAATCCTTTTCCCCTTCCATCCGTTATCTCAAACTCCATCATCGTCTCGTCTCCTCCCCGGCAACAGCCGGAGGCCTGCGCCGGAATATCGCGGCGCGGGGCGGGCAAAGCCGGCTGATGTGCCCGCGCGCATCCTCGCTTACCATTCTCGCTTTGCCAGACTCTCCCGGGAGACCTAACTTTAAGGTCATGAGATTACGAATCATCCTTCCGACCCTCTTCCTGCTTCTGCTGGCAGGAGCAACCGGACGGGCCCAGACGGCCATTTCGTTCGATTCGCTCGCCGTGCTCGTCGATCCCTACTTCGCTCCGGAGCTTGTTCAGGACGTCAGGGACGCGCTTCCGCAGACCTCGTTCGACGTCTGGGGCTACGGCATCGGCGATTACTCCGGCGACGGCGCCAACGACCTTGCGGTGGTCACCCGTATGCGGAACGATTCCCGCAGGAAGATGTCGGTCTATTTCTTCGTCGATGACGAGGGCATCCTCCGGCTCATCAAACAGTCCAACGTCGATTTCGTGGAGTTGCCGATAGAGGTCAGCGTGGCGATCGCCAACGGCAACGCCTATATGACGCGCAAGCTGAAGGATGCCAACTGGGAGATCTTCGGCTACCGGTTCCAGAGCGGCGTGGTGATGATGGTGGACAAGTTCACCACGGAGATCCAGGGGAATATGGCCTACGAGACCTACAGGAACTTCCAGACCCTGGAGGGCTACGAGCGCTACGTCAGCACTACCGATACCAACGTCATCTTCCGGAGCGATTTCCTTACCACCCCCTCCTACGGCCGCGGCCGCGATGTGAGCACCGGCTACCAGGCCACCGCCCGCGCCCAGATGTCCAGGTATATCATGCGGGGGAGCTACTACTGGCAGAACGAGGCCGATCTTACGCTCGATGTGCGCTCGGCGTTCGACAAGGATTATCTCTACTTCAATATCAATGTGAAGGACGACGAAGTGCTGGGAACCGATGCAAGCGGCTCCGACAGCACCGCCGACCATATGGAACTCTGGCTGGATATGTACTCCCTCGGTGACCGCTTCCGGGTGGGACGCAAGAACCGCGACTTCCGGATGAAGACCGATTCCAATATCTACGCCTTTACCGTCTCGCTCGGAGATTTCGTGGACCAGCAGGCGCGGGTGAAGATCTCCAGCTCCAACACCCTGGACGACGGCCAGCTGAACGCCGCCAAGGCCATCAAGGCGGCCGCCGCCAGGATCGACAGCGGCTACGCCGTGAAGCTTCGCATACCGTTCGGCCTGTTCGGGTTCGAAGGGGCACCGCTCACCGGCGAGGAGCTTACCTCGTTCGGCATGAACGTGGTGGTGCACGATGTGGACAACCCGTATCGTCCGGAGGAGACCACGACGATCACCACCAGCCAGAATTTCGACCGCACCAAGCCGGCCACCTTCGGCGCGGTGGTGCTGGTGCCGAACTCCCAATATTACGGCGAGTCCACCAATATCTTTCTCGGCGATCTGAAGGAACGCCTCCAGGAAGTGGGCTACTGATGGAGAATATGCAGCCGGAAGACTCCGCCCCTCTCGCCGCCGAAACCGCCGGGATAGCCGCGCGCTACCGCCAGATTCGCGAGCGCGCCGATGCAGCCTGCCGGCGCGCCGGACGAGCTCCCGATGAGGTGACGATACTCGGGGTGACCAAGACGAAACCGGCCGCCACGGTGCGCGCTGCGGCCGGGGCGGGCATCACCGATATCGGCGAGAACTACGTGCAGGAACTGCTCGGCAAGCAGCGCGAGCTGGGAGATATCGTCCGCTGGCATTATATCGGGCATCTCCAGCGCAACAAGGTCCGGGAGATCGTCCCGTTCGTGACGATGATCCACGGGGTGGATTCCGAGCGGCTCGGCACGGAGATCGGCCGCCAGGCCGAGAAGCTTTCGCGCCGCATCCCGGTTCTGATCCAGGTGAATACCTCCGGCGAGGAATCGAAGTTCGGCATACCGCCGGAGGAGGCCGGCCCGCTGGCTCGGCGCCTGGCGGAGCTTCCCGGCCTGGAGCTTTCCGGGCTGATGACGATCCCCGCCATCTTCGACGACCCGGAAGGAGTGCGCCCGATGTTCCGCCTGCTGAGCGAACTGCGCGGCCGGATACGCCGGGAAACCGGACTCCCCCTGCCCCACCTTTCGATGGGGATGACCGGGGATTTCGAAGTGGCGATCGAAGAGGGGGCCACCCTGGTACGGATCGGCACCGCGCTGTTCGGAGGCCGGAGCTGATCCGGCCCGCCTGCGGCTCCCATTAACGACGATGTACTGACCACGGACCCGCCCCCAGCGGCATCTTCCGTCCATATTTCCATGAACATCCACGGATGATCCACGCCATGACCATACTTCAACAGCAGTGGAAACGATTGCCGCATGCCGCCCTCGTTTCCCTGCTCCTGGCCGCCCCTGCGATGGCGCAGACGGGAGGCGCGCCGGCGAGCGATTCCCCCACCAGCGCACAGCCATCCGGAGGGAAGCAGCAGGGGGGCGCACCGCCAAGCTCGCAGCCTACCAGCGCACAGCCATCCGGAGGAAAGCAGCAGGGGAGCGGAGGACCGGTCAGCTCGGAAGCGGCGGGGGGAGGATCGGTAGTGCCCTCCACGCGCACCGATACCCGTACCCCGGAGCCCCTCCCGGATGCCGGAACGCGAGGCACCGGAACGGGGCCTGCCAGCAGCCAGTCCAGCCCCGCGCAGCGCAACGCCGCGGGGGCGCAGGGATCGGGATCGGCCAGCGCACAGCCGGTCGGGATACCGCAGGAGGATGCCGGGCATCAGAACCGCCCGAGCGGGAAGATGCCGTTCAAGAGAATGAGGCTCGATAACGGCCTGGAGGTGATCGTCATCGAAAACCGGAGCGTCCCGCTGGTGACCGTGGATGTCACCGTCCGCAACGGCGCCTTCACCGAATCGGATGAATATGCCGGTCTGTCCCACCTGTACGAGCATATGTTCTTCAAGGCGAACGCCGCCATCCCCTCGCAGGAACTCTTCATGCAGCGGGTGCGGCAGCTTGGGATCGTCTTCAACGGCTATACGTCGGATGAGGTGGTGACCTACTTCTTCACCCTTCCGTCGTCGAACCTGGAGGCGGGGATGAAGTTCATGGCCGATGCCATCACCTCCCCCCTGTTCACCGACGAGGAGCTGACGAAGGAGCGCGAGGTGGTGCTTGGCGAGTTCGACCGGAACGAGGCGCAGCCCGCGTTCGGGCTGTGGCGCGCGGTGGACTCGGCGCTCTGGATGCCGTATGTCAGCCGGAAGCAGCCGCTGGGACAGCGCCAGGTGATACAGAACGCCACCGTGGAGCAGATGCGGATGATCAAGGACCGCTTCTATCACCCGAACAACTCCGCCCTCATCATCTCCGGCGATGTGAACGCGCAGGAGATCTTCACGCTGGCGAAGAACTATTTCGCTTCCTGGAACCGCGGCCCCGACCCCTTCCCGACCTACACTCCCCCGGCGTTCCCGGCGCGCAAGCCGACCCTGGTGATGCGGGCAGCGGCGATCCCGGATGTGGAGATGGGAATGGTGTTCCATGGCCCCAGCCTGGGCAAGGATGAGCCGGACACCTACGCGGCGCGGCTTCTGGCAACCCTTCTGAACCAGCCCACCTCACGGTTCTTCCACCGGATGATCGATAGCAGCGTGGTGCTGGAAGCCGATGCCAACTACAGCAACGCCAGCAATACCGGGGCGTTCGGATTCTATCTCACCTCCGGCAGCGCCAACGCCCGCCGCGCTGCCGATATTCTGAAGCAGGAGATAGCGGCCATGAAGGAGCCGGGGTATTTCTCCGCCGAGGAAATCGAAACCGCCAAGAAGATCATCGCCGACCGGCAGACCTTCGACCGCGAGAACCCCTATTCCTTCGCCACCCGGACGATAGCCCGGTGGTGGAGCATGGCAAGCCCCAACTATTATCTGGAGCTTCCGGACAACGTCGCCACGGTCACCGAAGCGGGGCTGCGGCAGTTCGTCGGGAAGTATCTGGCCGGCAAGCCGTTCGTGCTCGGCGTGGGCGCCGAAGCATCCACCCTCAACACGCTGAACTTCTCGGAGGAGGCCCTGCAATGGTAACCACTATATCGATGCGGAAGGCGCTTCCGTTGATAGCCCTGGCGGCGTTCGCCATCGCCTCTCCGGCATGGGCGCAGAAGGGGGGAAAAGTGCCGGCCGAGGCTTTTACCGCCGGCGGCATCCCGGTGATCCTCAGCTCCGCCGATAACGAGATCATCTCGGTGATCGTGGGACTGGAGGGGGGCCTGGCAGGGGGTGAGACCAGCAACCCGGCGCTGGCGGAGTTCACCAGCGACGTCATCACCAGCAGCGGCTCGGCGGCTATCTCCAAGGAGGAGCTGCGGAAGTTTCTGGCCCGTACCTCCACCACCATCACCGGCGGCGGGGATTATCGCGGCATGAACTTCACGATGACCACCACCCGGTCGAACTTCGACCAGGCATGGACCGTGCTCTCCTCCATGATAACCGCTCCCCGGTTCGACGCGGTGGAGTACCGGAACATCATGGGGCGCCGGAGCGCCGAGGTGAAGCGGCGCTGGAGCAACCCGGAGAATTACGCGTCGATCATCGCCGACAGCCTGGTGAAGCTGGGCAACCCGGTGCTGGGACGCTCGGTGGCGCTGGAGGATGTGGAAGGGGTGAGCATCCCGATGATGGAGGCGTTCGCCAGGCGGACCGCCGAGCGTTCCCGTATGCTGGTGGTGGTGGTGGGGAACGTCTCGCAGAACGACATCAAGAAGAAGCTGGAGGCGTTCTCCTCGCTTCCGGCCGGGCGCTACAGCAAGCCGAAGCTCCCGCCGCTGGCCGCCGCCGGCAAGCCGACCGTGGAGCTGGTGGACCGCCCCGGCAGCCCTACCACGTATGTGCAGACCTCCTTTGCCGGACCGGCCATGGACAACGACGAGTTCTGGGCGCTCCAGGTGGGGCTCAACCACCTGCGCGGGGTCCTGTTCGAAGAGCTGCGCACCAAGCGCAATCTCACCTATGCCCCCGGAAGCTATCTCACCTCCACGCTGGGCCAGTCGCGAGGTGTGCTGAGCGTAAGCTCCACCCGCCCCGATTCGGCCATCGCCATCATGTACCAGGAGCTGGACAGGATGCGCCGCGGGGAGATCGACGAGAAGGAACTGGAGAGCTCCAAGCAGGTGTTCATCACCTCGCTGTATATGCGCCAGATGACCAACAGCGGCACCGCCACGGCGCTCTTCTCGGCCCAGCGGAACACCGGCGACTGGCGCCGCGCCTTCAGCCTGGATGCCATCAACGCCGTGAACAAGACGAAGGTGCAGAAGGCGATCGCCACCTACGCACGGAACCTCCAGGTGGGCATCGTCGGCAGCCGGGAGAAGGTGACGGTGGACAAGTACAAGTACCAGCAGTAGATATTTTCGATGTTCGATTGGGGGAAGGTCCGTTGTCAGTAGTCAGTGGCCCGTCGCCGTTCTACCGGAACGGCACGGTAACCGGGTAATCCCCGTACGACCACGAACTACTGGCGGCGGGCGCAACCCGCGAACGGACGACCAGCCATTTCCTGTGCCTGCGGACTTCTCACGTCCTGCCAGGAACTATCCCGCGAACTACCGATCCTATTCCCGCCTCATTCATGCAAACACAAGATCCGCCCGCACTCGACCTGCGCTGGACGCTCTCGAACGCGCTGAGCGCGCTTCGTCTGGTGCTGGTGCTCCCGGCCGCCTATACGCTGCTGAACGGCATGCGATGGGCCACCGTGGGGCTCTGCATCTTCGCCACCATCACCGATATGCTGGACGGCTATATCGCCCGGCGGAACAACGAGATATCCGATCTCGGGAAGATCCTCGATCCCCTCGCCGACAAGGTGTACGTGGGCGGACTGGTCATCCTTATGCTGATAGAGGGGATGCTGCCGGTCTGGTTCGTGGCGGTGGTGCTGGGACGTGATCTTCTGATCCTGCTGGGAGGCATCCTGATAGAACGGAAAACCGGCGTGGTGCTCCCCTCCAATTATCCCGGCAAGCTGGCGGTGCTCCTGCTGTCGTTCACATTGCTCCTTATCATCATCGGCATCGGCGACACCGTGCGGGATCTGCTGATGGCAGGCTCGCTGCTGATGCTGGCACTCTCTCTGTTCCTGTATGCACAGCGGGGCATCAGGGCGGTGAGGGGATTTTCGATTTGAGATTTTGGATTGCCGATTTCCGATTTTCGATTGGGGAAGAAAGTCCGGGACCGGCAGCCGGTAGCCATTCTGCCGGAGCCGCATGGCTGGCCGATCGTTTCAGCGGTAACGACGACGGACTACTGACAGCGGGCGAAACCCCGAAGGGGCGCAGCCCGCGCACGGACTACTGACCAAGCCCTGTGCCCGCGAACAGACTACTGACCACGCCCCGCGGAACATTTGTACTATCTAATCTCGTAACTTCGGACCCTCGGGGCCCGATACACCCTGTGCCGGGCAACTGATACTCATATCTGGATATAGCAATCATGGGTTTTTTCGATAAGATCAAAGGGAAGGTCCGCGAGGCGATCGAGGAGACGAAGACGTCGATCCGCGAAACCGTGGACAACCTCCGCTACGACAGGCTGAAGGAGGGGCTCGCCCGCACGCGCGAGGGGATCACCGAGAAGATCGGCGTGGCGGTGCGGCAGAACAGGAAGATCGACGATGCATTGCTGGATGAGCTTGAGGAAGCGCTCATCATGGCCGATGTGGGCGCCGATACGACCGTGGAGATCAGCGACAACCTTCGCGACCGCGTGCGCAGCGGCGGGTTCACCGATGCAAGCGATCTGAGCCGCCTGCTCCGCGAGGAGATCACAAGGCTGCTCCGCAAATCCCCGTCGGCCGATAACGACAAACTCTTTCAGATCCCCCAGGACAAGCGCCCCCATGTCATCATGGTGGTGGGAGTCAATGGCGTGGGAAAGACCACGACGATCGGCAAGCTGGCCTACAACTATCGCAATGCCGGGCTCAAGGTGCTGATCGGCGCGGCCGATACGTTCCGCGCGGCCGCCAACGAGCAGCTCGAGATCTGGGCCGAGCGGGCCGAGGTGGAGATCATCGGCCAGGGACAGGGAGCCGATCCGGCCGCGGTGGCCTACGATACGGTCCAGGCCGCGATCACCCGGAATGCCGATGTGGTCATCATCGACACGGCCGGACGCCTCCACAACAAGACCAACCTGATGGAGGAGCTGCGGAAGATCTCGCGGGTGATGCAGAAACTTGCGCCGCATGCGCCGGATGAGGTGTTTCTGGTGCTGGATGCAACCACCGGCCAGAACGCCATCCAGCAGGCCAAGGAGTTCATGCGCTCGGTGGATGTCACCGGTCTGGTGCTCACCAAACTGGATGGTACCGCCAAGGGGGGAGTGGTGATCGCAATCGCCAATACGCTGGATCTGCCGGTACGCTATATCGGCGTCGGGGAACGTATCGACGATCTCCAGCCGTTCGATGCCGAGGAGTTCGCCAATGCCCTCTTCACGTTCGACGAAACCGTACCGGAATAACGGAGCCTGGGAGCCCCCATGCGCAAAGGGTGTGTGTTCTCTGCAACGCTGCTGGTGATCCTGATAGCCATCGGCGGCTACTTCGGTTATACCATGCTGCGGCAGAACTTCGATCTGCCGGATGATCTGGCCCCCTACGCCGAGGCCGATTCCCTTGCGGAGTTCATCCACAGCAGGGAGCCCGCCCCCCCGGACACCGCCCATCTGACGGCCGGGCGGGTGGCGCTGTTCATCGGCGCGTTCGATTCGCTGAACACCGGCTGGTACAACCTGAACCGCACATTCGATTCGCTCGGCATACGGAACGCCAGAGGGAAGCAGCTGGATCTCTGGCAAAGCCCGGAGGTGCTGCGGGATATCATCAAACTGCCGCTGCTGACGCGCAAGGGGCTGGCCTCCTATCTGAACGCCCGCAATCTCTCCCTGGCTGAATATACCTGGCTGAAAGAACGGGTTGTGGCCGCATCGGGCATCACGCACGCCGAGATCGGCGCCATCTTCCGCGATTCCCTCAGCAGATATATCCCGGTGCCGGACTCCTCACCGATCGATAACGGACCGCACATCAGCGCGTTCTTCGAACGGGTGGAAAAGCTGCGGCGCAGCGGCGCCATCGATTCCTCCGATATCGCCCTGGTGGCCCCCTACCGCCAGACCATCATTCGCGACGGTCTGGGCGCATTCCTCAGCCCGGAAAGCGACGATGAGAATGGGATGCCTGCCACGGTCATCAAGATCCACTAGCAGAGCCCGCCCGATAGGGCCTTCCATAACGGTTTGATAATGTGACAAATCATACAGGACCGAA
Organism: Candidatus Kapaibacteriota bacterium; assembly: GCA_048594725.1. GTDB lineage: Bacteria > Bacteroidota > Ignavibacteria > OLB7 > OLB7 > JAFDZV01. Next base: position 10,930 of record JBMDXA010000039.1, on the reverse strand, counting down.
TAAAGCTTGCCTTCGCCTCCGTGGCGTCGTACCTTTGTTCTCCTTCGAATGGGGAACGCCTCTACGAAGGAAATCTTGACATCGCGGGGTGGAGCAATTGGTAGCTCGTCGGGCTCATAACCCGAAGGTTGCAGGTTCAAGTCCTGTCCCCGCTACTACAAAAAAGCCTGAGTCGGCAACGACCTCAGGCTTTTTTTATGTTCCGGCGCGAAGATGGTATCATCATGCATATATGGCTTCGCCGCCACATTCCCGTGGCGGGCCAGTTCGTCCCTAACGTATGCATTACCCGGCATCACATATCCGGTACCAGCGCACCGGCAAGGGCCCGGCGGCGCTGATGATCCATGGCAATCCCGCAACGCATACGCTCTGGCGCCCGATCGCCGAGCGGATGCAGCGGGAACGGACGGTCTATACGGTGGATCTTCCGGGGTTCGGCGGCAGCCCTCCCCCGGAAGATCACGCAGAATATGGCATCGCACGGATCGCCCGCACCCTCCTCTCCTTCGCCGATCTGCACGGCATCGGCCGGTTCGATCTGGTGGGACACTCCTTTGGCGGGGCCATCTCCATCACGCTTGCATCCCAGGCTCCGGAACGGATACGGTCGCTCGTCGCCATCACCCCTCTTACCGACAAGGCACCGCCGCTGGCATCGCTGCTGCAATTGCCGATGATGGAACGGATCGCCTGCGGGTTCTGGGGCGCCGCTCCCTCCCCCTTCCGGCGCTGGTTCGCGCGGCAGTGGACCCACGTGAGCTACGGGGCCGGGTACTCCCGCTCCCGTTCCCGGGAGGTTGCCAGGGAGGTGGACCGTCCCGATATGGTCGCCAGCCTCTGCGGCCTGATGAGCGAAGCGGACTACACCGCCTACCGGGGCTGTATCCGCGCCGTGGCCGAGCAACACGATCTGCCGCTGCTTCTGGTGGGGGCCGGCTCCGACCGCATCATCCCCTACCCCCAGTTCCAGCACCTGCGTGCGCGCATGCAACGTGCCGCCTGCCATATCTTCCCGGAAAGCGGCCACGTGCCGATGTGGCAATACCCGGAGGAACTCTCGGAACTCATCTCGCGGTTCTGGGGAGAAGTGAAGGGCCGCTAGAGAGGAGCAACTCGCAGAAGGGTGCCGGAGAGGTAGTAGATAAGAGTTACGTACCTGGGAGAACGTTCCCTGAAATTTCCTGGTGTAGCATGCCTGTTCGCTCGGAGTCACACTCAGCTCGCCTCAGTGTTCGCAGGCGTCGCGGAGCCGAACTCCGCGACAACGCATCTCAGAAAACATATCCGTAGGTACGTAGCAGCAACGAGAGAGGGCCGGTTCGAAGCATCGTTCTTTCGCGGCTCTGCCCAACTCTATCCGGACCCTGCCATTATTCTCCCCAATCGAAAATCCAGAATCGCAAATCGAAAATCCTACAGATCCCCCATGCTGCGTAATTCCATTGGAACAGCGACGGACTACTGACCACGGACTTTCATCCCCAATCGAAAATCGAAAATCTAAAATCGAACAGTTCCTCTACTCCTACGCTCTTCTGGTCGCCGCCCTGATGGTGGTGTGGCTTGCGCTGATGATCTATGTGGCGCTGCGGCAGCGCCATGCCGATGATGCGCCAGCCATGAACGAACCGTGGCCCTCGGTGAGCATCATCGTTGCGGCCATGAACGAGGAGAGCACCATCGAGCCGGCGATGCGATCGCTCCTGGCGCTCGACTACCCCGATCTGGAGATCATCGCCGCCAACGACCGTTCCACCGATCGCACCGGGGAGATTCTGGAGCGCCTCGCGGCGGAGCATCCCGGCAGGCTCCGCACCGTACATATCACCGATCTGCCGCCGGGATGGCTCGGCAAGTGCAACGCGCTCCAGACCGCATCGGCAGAGGCGCGCGGCGAGTGGATTCTCTTCACCGACGCCGATGTGATCTTTGCGCCGGAAGCGCTCCGGGTAGCCGCCGCATACGCCACCGCCGGCCGCGCCGATCATATCGTGCTGTTCCCGCAGATGCTCTGGAAGGGATATATGGAGGCGGGACTGCTGGCGCTCTTCATGATGGCGCTGACGGTCGGCTTTCAGCTATGGCGCGTGGAGTCCCGCTCCAGACGCGCGTTCATCGGCGTCGGGGCGTTCAACATGATACGGCGGAGCCTCTACGAGCGGTTCGGCCGGCACGAGCCGCTCCGCCTGGAAGTGGCCGACGACGTGAAGCTGGGCTACCTGGCAAAGAAACATGGGGGACGATCGATGACGGTTCACTCCGACGGCCAGGTGGCGGTGCGCTGGCGCGAAGGAACGATGGATACCGTGCGCGGACTGGAACGGAGCGGCTTTGCGGGGATCGACTTCAACTGGCTCAAGCTGGCCGGCGTCCTCCTGTTCACGGCCGGCATTCTGCTGGCCCCGTACGTCCTGCCGCTGATCGGCGGATCACCCGCCATCACCTCCCTTTCGCTCGGCGCCATCGGGGTCATCCTCATCATCTACACGGTGGCCGCGCGCAACTACGACCTCCCGATCTGGATCGGCCTGCTCCATCCATTCGCCTGCATCCTTTTCGCCTATGCGTTCGTACGCTCCGCGGCCGTCACCAGCGCGCGCGGAGGACTGAGCTGGCGGGGAACGTTCTATTCGGTAAAGGAACTGAAACGCGGAACGGTCAGGTGAATTTTCGATTGACGATTTTCGATTTTCGATTGGGGCATTTACGATTTTGGGGAAAGGAGCGGCAGGAGTTGGAATCATGATGGAATTGGAGTGAGCGCATGTTCGATTTTGGATATTCGATTGGGCCGAAAGAACAGAACGGCCGGGATCGATTCGCGAAGATTTCAACGCTAACGAGCGATACAACAAGCAACGCTCGATCCCGCGCATCAAGATTCGCGGCCATTGGCGGACTGGTGATGATGCTGTTTCCGGCAGCCTCCCTTCTCCACGCGCAGAACGCGGAGAAGGGAACCATCAGCGGATATGTGGAGGACGCCGATACCAAGGAAACGCTCGTGGGGGCAACGCTGACGGTGAAGGGAACGAAGCTGGGGGCGGTGGCTAACAAGAGCGGATTCTTCTCCATCAGAAACATCCCGGCCGGCCGCCAGACGATAGCCGTCAGCTCGATAGGATACGAGCGGATGGAGATGGAGGTGACCGTGGAGCCGGGGGAGTCGCAGAAGCTCACCTTCTCGCTGAAACCGAAGTCCATTCAAGCCGAGGAAGTAACCGTCATGGCCGACCGGGACGCCGAGAAGCGGCAGGTGGATGTCAGCCGGGTGAACATCCCGGTGGCGCAGCTCAGCCAGCTCCGCATCGGCGGCGAGGCCGATGTATTCCGTTCGCTCCAGTACATGCCCGGCATCCTCACCTCCTCGCAGATCTCCAGCGGGCTCTATATCCGTGGCGGCTCACCCGATCAGAATCTGGTGCTGATCGATGGCTCCACCGTCTACAACCCTTCGCATCTGCTCGGCTTCTTCTCGGCATTCAATCCCGACGCCATCAAGGATGTGGATCTCATCAAGGGGGGATTTCCGGCCGAGTACGGCGGCAGGCTCTCGGCGGTGCTGAACCTGACGCAGAAGGATGGCAACCGCAACGAGTTCGAAGGGGTGGCATCGCTGGGCGCCATCTCCTCGCGCCTGTCGCTTCAGGGCCCGGCAGGCAACGGTTCATGGTTCATCGGCGGCCGCCGCACCTATCTGGATCTGCTGCTCGGCCTGTTGCCGGAGGACAAGGAGAACCCGCTGCCGACATTCAACTTCTACGACGCCAACGCGAAGATCACCCAGGACATCACCAGCAACGACCGTATCTCCCTGAGCGGTTTTCTGAGCGCCGACAATCTGGGGCTGGACGGCAACGGCGTGCAGTTCGATATCGGCATCGGCAACCGCGCCGGATCACTCCGCTGGACCCATATCTTCGGCGACGATCTGTTCGCGGTCGTGAACCTGAGCGGCAGCCGCTATACCAACGGCTTCGGCGGCAACCAGACCGGATTCGAGTTCGAGATCGAAAACATCATCACCGATTACACCGCCAAGGCGAGTGCCGAGTGGTTCGCATCGGAGGATCTGACGCTGAAGGGAGGGGCCGAATCCACCTACTACATCTTCGATTACCTGAAGAACTTCACCGGCAACAAGGATTCAACCGCGCAATCGGGAACCGCCAACAGCGCCCAGGCAAATCTGACCGTGAAGGACTGGACCCACGCGGGCTTCCTGCAGGCCAACTACCAGATCACCGATCTGCTCTCGCTGCAACTGGGCGCGCGCGCCGGCTACTCCGCACTGAGTTCCATCTCCACCTTCGATCCCCGCGCGGCGCTCCGCTACCAGTGGCAGGAGGGGATAGCATTCAAGGCCGCCTGGGGCATCTATCATCAATATCTTCACCTGGCCTCGCAGCCCGATTTCTCCTTCTTCGATACCTGGCTCCCCACCGATTCCACGGTACAGCCGGGACGCTCCGAGCAGTACATCCTGAGCGTGGAGACCAGCCCGTTCGAAGGATACGATCTGAACGTGGACGGCTATTACAAGAAGCTCTACAACATCAGCGAGGTGAACCAGTTCGCCACCGATGTCAGAAACGTGGCCGATATCTTCTACAGCGGCAACGGCGAGGCGTACGGCGTGGAGCTGTTCCTGCAGAAGAAGAGCGGGCGGCTGACCGGTTGGGTGGGCTATGCGCTCGGATGGATCAACGCACGGTTCGACAGCGTCAACTCCGGCAGGGAGTTCCGCCCCAAGTACGATCGCCGTCACGATCTGAAGATCGTGGGGCAGTACCGGCTGGACGATCACTGGGAACTTGGCGCATCGTTCTCGTTCCAGTCGGGGCAGTCGTACACGGGGGTCACATCGCGCTTCCGCACCGGGCTCCCCGATACCGAGGGCTCCACCGATGTGACGGTCCCGGCGCAGCGCTACGGCCTGCGGCTGCCGCCGTCGCACCAGTTGAACGTGAACGTCAACTACAGCTCCACGCTGTTCGGTCTGCCGATGCGCCTGCTGATCGATATCTACAACGTCTACTCGCGGCGCGATATCTGGTTCCGCTACTACGACGCCACCAAGGAGGTCACCACCGTGACCGATGTGCGGCTGCTGCCGATCATCCCGACGGTTGCGCTGGAAGTGAAATTCTAACATCGATCCCATAGAAAGAGCCCATGACTACGAAACGGTTCCTGAAGGGCGTGATGGCAGCTCTGGCAGCCATTGCGGTCTCCTCCCTGAGCGGCTGCGAGGATGCCCCGCCGAACGACTACGTGCCGCAGTATGTGGTGCGCGGCTATCTGCTGGTGGATGCGCCGATAGCGGGGATCGAGATCTCGCGCTCGCAGCCGGTGACCGATACGTTCAAGGTGGAGCGGGGGATCGTGCCTGATGCCGAGGTCAGGATCGTGGCGGATGGCCGCAGCTTCCCCCTCCTGTACCGCGCAATCTCCGGCGGCCTCGGAGAATATTACTATCCCGACACCGCCGAGCGTGTGCAGCCGGGCACGCGCTATACCCTGGAGGTGACCACCAGGGATGGCGCCACGCTCTCGGCGCAGACGCTCACCCCGAAGCGCTTCGCCTGGACCAAGCCCCCTGCCAGCCGTGTGATGATCCCGAAGAAGAGCGATCCCGCCTATATGAAGCCCCCGGATTCGCTGAGCCTCGCCTGGACGCCGGATGCCGGGGTGGAGGAATATCTGGTGGGGGTGCACGCGCTCGATACGCTGAAGTACGGAAGCTATCTGAACCCGGCGACCTCCGATCCCAACGAGCGTGTGGACCCGGAACTCGACGAGCTGGACGAACTGCATTACAACGAAACCACGCGCTGGGGGTTCGTGGCATCCACCACCACGCCGATCGTCTGGGCCGTGTTCAAGTGGTATGGCCCGCAGCAGGTGAGCGTCTATGCCGGCGACCGCAACCTGATAAACTGGTTCAAGATGACGCAGTGGACCGGCAACCCGCAGTACGATCCGCTGCTCGGCAACGTGCAGGGAGGCGTGGGAGTATTCGCCTCGGCGGCGGTGATCCGCGCGGAGTACTTCCTCCTCCAAAACAACCGCTAATACGCGCGAATCCTGGTTGGCGGGAGCGGGCGTTGATAACGGTATCGCATCGAACCGGGTGAAATCTTCGCGAATGAATGTCGGATAAGAATTATCGTAGGGAGAATCATAAGTACCTGGGAGAAAGTTGTCTGACATTCTTCTTCGGTGTTGTCGCGGAGTTCGACTCCGCGACCCCTGCTGCTACGGTCGCAGGCGGATTGGAACTCCGCGCGAACAGTACCGGGGATCTCAGAAACAATATTCGTAGGTACTTAGTTGGCGGAAGCGGGCGTTGATAACGGTATCGCATCGAACCAGGTGAAATCTTCGCGAATGAATGTGGGATGAACATCATCGTAGGGGGATGGATATAGTGGGTGCCAAGGGACACTGATGACGCTGAAGGAGCATCCCCGCGTGGACGGGGAGCACAATGGAACAGGTACGGGCTACCTCATCATCAAGGGTTCATCCCCGCGTAGGCGGGGAATGCCCTAAAAATCCCCCCGGAAAAGCGGATTTCATCCACCGGATATATCATTGCCGAATCGGCAGCACAATAGCGGCATCCACAGGCAGCCACGCACTATTAACTATTAACTGTTATCTACTAACTACTCTTCATCTCACGATCCTCAACTCCTCGCTCCGGCAATCGGTGGGGGTTTGCAGGGTATAGAGATACAGGCCGGGAGGAAGACCGCCGGCATCGAAGGTTGCGGTATAGCGGCCGGGGGCCAGATCCTGCCGGAGCACGGTGGCAACCCGGTGGCCGAGCAGATCGGTGAGATGAAGCGAGGTAAGGCCATGCTCCAGCAGCTCGAACTCGAAGATCACCGGGCCGGATACGGGGTTGGGAACAGCCGGCTTCAGGACGAAGGAACCATCGCCACGTACAAGGCGTGTGGGGCCGGTCCGGCAGAGATCGAGCAGGCGGAACGCACCGTGCGCCAGGCTCACCGCAAGGCGCTCCTCCCCGGCTCCCCAGCGGAACCATTCCAGATGCACCGGCGTACCGGTGGTATCCCCAAGAAGCACCCGGAACTGGAGCTCCGCCAGCACTCCGGAGATCATCCCCTCCGGCCGCTCGCCGCTGATCCGTATGGTTCGTTCTCCCGCGCTCATCCCGCCGTACGGGGTGGCACCGTGCGGCATCAGCAGCGTTCCGTTGAACCGAAGCTCCGCCTCGAACGTTCGCGCCGCTCCCTTCGGCAGCTTGCTGGCCGCGCGCAACTCCAGCGGGATCATCACCAGTTCGCCGGGGGCACCCTCGGCCTCTCCTACGGCGATATCGGTGGTGCCGGGCTCCGGCCGGGCCGGCATCGAACGGGACCCGCAGCCGATGCCGTTGCGATGCTCCACCGTATAGAGGCCATCCTCCACCGCTATCAGCATCTGCCCTGTAGCCCCGGCCACCGGCTCGCCATCGCGGTACCACTGGTAGCTCTCCCCCTCCGACGAGATAAGCGTATCCCCGGCCACCGTCACAACCGGCTGCGGCGGGCTGGCGTAGACACGCACGGCGACCGGAGCCGAGATCGCCGGGCAGCCGGCAGCAGTGGCAACTTCCACCGAGTAGCTTCCCCCGGCGCGCACCACGATGCTCCTGACGCTATCGCCGGTGGACCAGAGATAGCTCCGGTAACCGGCGCCGGCATCCAGCAGGACGCTATCCCCCTCGCAGAAGATCGTATCGCCTGCCACGGTGATGGCAGGACTCGGATAGGGGCTCACCTCCACCTCGATCGCCGCCGAACGCCCGGTGCAGCCGAGATCGCCGGAGACCTCCACCCAGTACCGCCCGCTCTTCCGCACTGCCAGACGTCTGGCGGTATCGCCGGTGGACCAGAGATAGCCCTGGTAGCCGGCACCGGCATCCAGCAGGACGCTATCCCCTTCGCAGAACCGCAGTTCCCCTGCGGCCACAATGGATGGCGCCGGGAGCGGCACCACCTCCACCGCCACCCGTTCCGATGTCCCGGCGCAGCCGGAGGCGCTCGTCACCTCCACCCAGTAGTTCCCGGCCTTCCGTGCCGCTATCGTGCGCGAACCAACGCCGACGGTAACTCCATCATCGTCTGTTCCGGATGCGCTCCACTGCCAGCGATAAACCGCATAGTCGGCACCGGCATCCAGCATCAGGCTATCCCCTTCGCAGATGCGCGGGTTCCCCTCCATAACGATGGCCGGCTCCAGGCGGGTGCTCACCCGCACCACGATCTTTTCCGATGTTCCCGCACAGCCGTTGCTGTCGGTCACCGCCACCAGATATTCCCCCGCATCATGCACCATCACCCGCTCCCCTGTTCCTATCACCCGGCCGCTCACCGCATCGCGCCACTGGTAGCCTGCATAGGAGCCGAGCACATGAAGCCCGGCGCTGTCGCCGATGCAGATCGAGACGGTATCGCCCTGGGCGATCCGCGGCCGCACCGGCTCGCGGAACCGCACGATCACCCGCTGGCTGGTCCCGGTGCAGCCATTACTATCGGTCACATCCACCCAGTATTCTCCCGGCCGGTCCGCCGTGATCTCCCTGTCCGCCGATCCAGTGCTCCAGCGGTACCGGGCATATCCGGCACCGGCATCCAGCCCCACGCTTCCGCTATCGCACACCAGCAGCGTATCCCCCGGCGTGATCCGTGGAGCGGGAAGCTCCCGCAGCACAACCTCCACGCTCTCGGAACTCCAGGTACAGCCGGACGAATCGGTCACCAGCACGGTATAGCGCCCGGCGGCCCGCACGGTGACCCGCCTCCCGGTATCCTTGGTGCTCCAGCGATAGCCGCGAAACCCTCCCCCCGCGTCCAGCACGGCGCTATCGCCGGGACAGAAGATGAGCGGGCGGCTCGAGGTGATGGCAACCTTCGGTTTCGGCAGGACGGTAACGGTGATCGTATCGGACGCATAACAGCCGCCGGCGCTCCGGCCGACCACGATATACGTGGTGGTCTGCTGGGGGGTAACGATAGGATCGGGGATGCTGGCGTTGTTCAAACCTGTGAACGGCTCCCAGCGATACACCGCCGCGCCGCTCGCCTGAAGATGGACCGAGCCCCCGTAGCAGACCGCGGTATCGCGGCCGGCATCGATCCGGAACGGGACGCTCGGAACCTTTCCTTCCGGTATCACCAGCCCCCCCAGCGTCCTCCCTGCAAATCCCGGCTCGGCCCCCCGCGATACACCGGCGGCGATGCCATTGGCTCCTCCTGCCAGGCTTACGCTTCCGGCGGGCGGCCCCACGGCGGTCCAGACCACTCCTCCCCCGCCACCGCCGCCAGGGCCGTGCTCCCAGTCCACGGTTCCGCCGGTTCCGCCCCGCGCGTAGAGATTGAGCGAGCCGGAGTAGAAGGGGGCATCGATAAGGATGGTCCCTCCGGCGCCGCCGCCACCGCCCCCATCGTTGCCGGTGGGGCTGATACTACCGCCATCGGCGAAGATGGAGCGGCCGGCGCCATCGATGGAGCCGGCGCGGATGATGACGATACCCCCGCCGGCGCCGCCGGATGTTGCCAGCAGATTGTTCCCCTGCCCGGCACCGCCACCGCCGCCGAGGAAGATGCGGTTCTCCGTCCCGTACGAGAGAGGGTAGCCCCCCACCCCGCTGCTCCCCGGCAGAACAGCGCAGCTTCCGCCGCCGTACTCGGGAGCACCGGCACCCCCGGCACCCCCATTTGCGCCGCCCCCGCCGCCGCCATTATGATCGTTGCCGCTCCCCCCGGCATTTGCGGCCGCCCCCCGCCCGCGCAGATAGGGCTCCCGCAGCACGGCAATCCCCTCCCCCTTGTTGGCGCTGCCAGGATAATCGGAGCGATAGAAATACTCGGTGCCGTTGCAGGGGGACGCGGGAACATCGAGTGCCTCGCCGCCACGGAAGCCGCGCATGCTCACATCGATATCCCCGGCGAAACGCACCTGCCCGGATGCCTCCAGGGCCAGCACGCCCCCGGTGGTCCCGTTCCAGGGCTCGCAGGCCAGCGTGCCGCTTATCACCACATTGGTATAGCGCGGCACCCGTACCAACTGCACCAGAGCGGCGGGGGTATACGTGCGAAGAAGTTTATTGCGGAAGGTCACCTCACGATCATCGATCCTCTCCACGGTGGCGAACTCGTAATAGCCGGCATTCCCGTACCCGCCGATACTACCGAAGCCGGGCGCATTCGCCAGATCGATCTCCGCCCCTTTCATCTGTATCAGCAGCACTCGGTCCCCCGGCTCCAGCCCCGCAGCCGATGCCACGGTGACGCTGTTGCAGCCGCCGTTGAAGGCAGTGACGGCCAGATAACTGTTGATGACGCCGGAGATGGATGTCTGCGCCACGGCGGGGGCGCCCATCATCAGTACAAGAAAAAGCGCGGAGAGAATGCGATTGAGCATGCACAGCACGTAGGAAGCTGCTCCGGAGAGCATGAGGGGAGGAAATTCCGGAACGGCGGCAGGGGCCGATACCGGTGATGTTGTGGGGTGCATCTACCAGCCGATACGCACATCGGAGAGAGAATGAAAAGACGGCAACCGCAACGGGCGCCGGCGGCGGTGGATTCCGAATCCATCGGAATCAGGGGAGCGTTCGGAGAACGCCGGTAGTACGACGACGTTCTCGGGACGGAACGTTATGCAACGGGATTTCAACGAATTTCGTCCGCCGTCCGGCGCTGAAGGACCGGATACCAGGTAAGATAGCCGCTCAAAGTGATAGATGCTTCAAGGAAATCGATATTCTTTTGGCAACTATATACTTGAGCGACCCCAGTAGGCGCTCTCGGAAGAACTCCACGCAAAGCCGCGAAGGCGCAAAGAAAGACACCTTCTTTGCGCCTTCGCGGCTTTGCGTGATGCATCTGGCATGCTTGGGTCTATCAGGTAT
>JBMDXA010000038.1:0-49785 GCA_048594725.1 Candidatus Kapaibacteriota bacterium | reverse complement strand
CAGCGCCCGCGGGCCCTTCCCGTGGGGTTCTTCCTGGAGTCCCTACTGGGGGGCACTGGAGTGTATAATCGAAAATCTAAAATCGTCAATCGAAAATCCCTCTACCCTTCGCACAGTATGCGCATCTTCCGGAGGGTATCAACAGGGTCCGGCGTTCCGAAGACCCCCGAGCCGCTTACCACCACATCCACGCCCGCCTCGAACACCTTCTGGATGTTGTCCAGCTTTACCCCGCCGTCGGCCTCGATCAGGCATTCGGTAAGACCCTGTGCGTCCAGCATGCGGCGCAGCTCGCCGGCGCGCCGGAAGAGCGAGGGGATGAACGACTGCCCGCCGAATCCCGGTTCCACCGACATCAGCAGCACCAGATCCACGCAGGGGAGTATCTCCTCCAGCGCCATCAGCGAGGTGGCCGGGTTCAGCGTCACCCCCGGTTTGCACCCCAGCTTCCGGATCTGCTGGATGGTCCTGTACAGATGAAGCGCCGCCTCCACATGCACGGTGATATAGGTGGCGCCGGCATTGGCGAAATCCTCCAGATAGCGGTCCGGATCGGAGATCATCAGATGACAGTCGAGCGGAAGGTTGGTGACGTTCCGGATGGCCTCCACCACCGGAGGACCGATGGTGATGTTGGGGACGAAATGCCCGTCCATCACATCCACATGGAGGAAATCGGCCCCGCCATCCTCCAGCCGCTTGATATCATCGGCAAGCCGGGTGAAGTTTGCCGAGAGGAGAGAGGGGGAGAGATACAGGCGGCGTGCGCCGGTTGTCCCCTGCGAATGCGCCGGGGCTGGAGCGGAAGTAGGCATCGAGACGATGTTCGATTTACGATTGACGAATGTACGAGAGAGGCCCGTGGCCGATACTCCGTTGACGGCCGTACCGGAAATGCATACTGTGCCGGCTACCGGCATCGGATGCAGCCCGCGGACGGGCTACGGACCTTCCCCGCCTGAAAACCAAGTTTTAGAGCGGATTGCACTATGGTTACTCTGTTCTACTCTGTTGTGGCCCCCGTAGGGGGCACCTGTCTGTAGCATGGACGCTCCCCTCTCCCCACTCCGGAAGCTCTGGAGGAGCGGCCCATCCTTCCTGGTCTGAAAAGCGTAACTCAATTGAAATTCGCTTGAAGAACTACCCGTTCTCTTCCTCTCCCCCCTCATCCTGGCTGCTGCCGTTGCCGTTGGCGGCGTCGCTGATGGCGTCGGTGCGGACCACGTTCGGCATCCCGTCGGAGAGCATCGGGAAGGTGTGCTTGAGCGATTCGGCCAGTTGCATCAGCCGCTGCTCCACCAGATAGTTGATGGTCCCGTCCGGATAGTGCCCCGTGTCGTCGCGGACGCCGGCGGCCACACCGGTAAGGATCTCGATACCCTGATCGACCGTGGAGACCGGATAGATATGGAATTTCCCCTCGTTCACCGCCTCCACAACCTCGTTGCTCAGCATCAGATCGCGCACGTTCTGCACGGGGATGAGCACTCCCTGGGTGCCGGTAAGGCCCCGCAGGCGGCAGACCTCGAAAAATCCCTCGATCTTCTCCTTGGTTCCGCCGATCGGCTGCACCTCGCCCCACTGGTTCACCGAGCCGGTCACGGCCAGATCCTGGCGGATCGGCACGCGGCTGAGCGCCGAAAGGAGCGCATACACCTCCGTCGATGACGCCGAATCCCCGTCAACCCCGCCGTACGACTGCTCGAACACGATGGAGGCGGCCAGCGAAAGGGGGCGTTTCTGTGCGAACCGGTAGCGGAAGAACCCGAACAGGATCATCGAGCCCTTGTTGTAGATGCTTCCGCTCAGCCGTGCCTCGCGATCGATATTGACGATTCCCTGCGCCCCCACGGCCACCGTTGCGGTGATGCGGGTGGGCTTGCCGAACGAGCTCTGTCCCACCGAGTAGACCGCCAGGCCGTTGATCTGCCCCACGCGCCGTCCCTCGGTGTCTATCAGAAGCGTTCCCTGGGTGATGCGCTCCAGCGTCTTGTCCTTCCACATGGAGTTGCGGTCGATCATCTTGGCGTGCGCCTTTTCCACGTGGTAGCGGTTCACCACCTCGGCGCCATCCTTCTCCGCCCAGAAACTCGCCTCCCGGAGCAGATCGGCGATATCGCTGAAGCGGAGGGAGATCTTGCTGGTATCCCCCGCCTTCTCCACGGCGTACTCCACCACCGCGGCCACGCTGTCGCGATCGAAGTGCAGGAGATGCTCCTCGTCGGAGATCTTCCGGATGAACCGGGCATAGTCGATCAGGATGGAATCGGTACGGTTGATCTCGTAATCGAACTGCGCGTTGATCTTGAAGATCTTCCGGAAATCCTCCTCCATATCGTACAGCACCTGGTACAGCCGCGAATCGCCGATCATGATAACCTTCACGTTCAGGTCGATCGGCTCCGGCTTCATCGCCGATGCGGAGGGGGTGGAGGTCTGGAAGAAGCTCTCCAGCGACTGGATCTCCAGCTTGCGGTGCAGCAGCACCCGTTTCAGCGCCTTCCAGACGCCGGTTTCGGAGAGGGCATCGGTGGCGTTGATGATAAGATAGCCGCCGTCGGCACGCAGCAGCGACCCCGCCTTGATCCGGGTGAAATCGGTGGTCCAGAACCCGCCGCGCTGGTCGTAGACCTTCTCCAGCGTACCGAAGAGATTTACGAACGTGGGGGTGGTCTCGATGATGACCGGGCAGCCGGTGGTCTTGGAGTTGTCCAGCACCACATTGACCTGATAGACCCTGAAGGCTTCCTTCTCCCCCTGCTCCTTGCTGGCGTTATCCTCCTCGGCCCCCTGTTTGAAGGTTTCCAGGTCGTCCAGGATATGATCGCGGATGGAGGCCAGATAGCTCTTCACCGGCTCGAACGGGAACTTGGTGCGGAGGTCCTCCAGCGTCGTCTCCACGATCATCTTGGAGGAATCGTGCTCGTAGGCGGTGATCGCCTTCTGGAACTCCTGGGAAAGCCGCATGCCGCGCTTGGCGATGTTGTAGAGTTCGCCGCGAAGCTGGTTGTACTGCCTGGAGATCTCCTTGGCGGCCTCGCTGGTGATGGTCTCTTCCTTTACCAGCTTGTCCAGCGCCTCTATCGGATAGGATTTCTCGTTGATGATCGGGAGGATCTCCGGCTGCACCATATCGCCGTTCTTCCGCTGTCCGAGAGCGAATCCCTGCGGCTTGATGGCGGTTTCGAACTCATCGAGCATCTCGCGCTCGCGGTTCTGGAAATCCTCCACGATCTTCGTCCGCCCGGTGCGGAAGTTCTCGTCGTCGAACATCTTCGCGATCTGGGTGCTCAGATAGCGGATCGCCTCATCCATCGCTTCCTGGAACGGCAGCGCCTTTCCCTTCGGGAAGACGAGCAGCCGGGGGCAGTCGGGATCATCGAAGTTGTAGACGTAGGCGTAATCGTGCGGCACATGGCAATCGGGGCTGATCCGTTCCAGAATCTTCTGGATGGTGGTCAGCCGGCCGGTGCCGGCAAGCCCGCTGACGAAGATGTTATAGCCTGGGGAAAATATTTCCGCTCCCAGCGTCAGAGCCTCCAGCGCCCGGCGCTGGCCGATGATACCCTGCAACGGATCGACATAGGCCGTGGACGGAAAGTCGAACGCCGAGGAATCGGCGTACCAGCGGAGCGCACTGACCGGAAGTTCCGGATGGTCCGGGGCGGGAGCATGATAAATGGGAAGATCGGGCATAAAAGGCTGTAAATACTGGTGCCTGAGTTCGAGAGGCCCTTCGGAGAGAACTGCGGTCGCCCGCACTAGAAAGCGGAATCGGGGCCCTGGACCGCACTGCTGCAACCGGATGCATCCCCCCGGACCTCGGCGATGGCCGCAATAGTACCACCGTTCCCTATCCAACTACAAATCGCGTGCAGGTTTCATACTGCAACGCAGGATCGGGGCCGAAGAATACGCATTTGCACGGGATGCCGGGGGAGGGGAGGGATCTTCGTAGCATTCCGTAACGCTCCTGTGCCGGGCGGGAGCGTATTTTCCGCCGCCGAAAATACATCGAAAACATCTATACATGATGCAAGACCCGATTCGCACCGACTGGACGACCGATGAGGTCGCCGAACTCTACCGGACGCCGCTTCTCACGCTCGTTGCACGCGCCTCGGCCGTGCACACGGTGCGGCATTCCTACCAGGAGATTCAGTGCTGTACGCTCCTGTCGATCAAGACCGGAGGATGCCCGGAGGATTGCGCCTACTGCCCCCAGGCCGCCCGCTACGATACCGGGGTGAACGTTCATCGCCTGATGGATCTGGATGTGGTGCTGGGCGCTGCCCGCTCGGCCCGCCAGTCCGGCTCCACCCGGTTCTGCATGGGAGCGGCCTGGCGCGAAGTGCGCGACAACAGCGATTTCGACCGGGTGCTCGATATGGTGCGCGGCGTCAAGGAGCTGGGGCTGGAGGTCTGCTGCACGCTCGGCATGGTCACCGAGGATCAGGCACGGCGGCTGGCCGAGGCCGGGCTGGATGCGTACAACCATAACCTGGATACCTCCGAGTCGTTCTACGGCGCGGTGATCTCCACGCGCGGCTACGACGACCGCCTCTCCACCGTCCGCAATGTCCGCAAGGCCGGCATCAGCGTCTGCTGCGGCGGCATCATCGGCATGGGGGAGCGCGAGGCCGACCGGATAGGATTTCTCCATACGCTCGCCACGCTCGATCCCCACCCGGAGAGCGTGCCGATCAACGCGCTGGTGCCGGTGGAGGGTACTCCGCTGGGGGATATGCCGCCGGTGGAACCGTTCGAGCTGGTGCGCATGATCGCCTGCGCCCGTATCCTGATGCCCGCTTCCAAGGTGCGCCTCAGCGCCGGACGGGTGGCGCTGGGAGAGGAGGCCCAGGCGCTGGCGTTTCTGGCCGGGGCCAACTCCATCTTCACCGGCGAGAAGCTGCTTACCACGCCCAACCCCGATGGCAATGCCGATGAGATTCTTCTGAAGAAGCTCGGCGCGGCCCCTCTCCCCCCGCACAGCCACGAGTTCTCCATCACCGTCCCGGTAGAGAGCCCGGAGCAGATTGCCGGATGAGAAGTTCCCTGGCCGGCCGGCTCCGCTCCGAGCTGGACGCCCGTGCCGCCGCCAGCCGGCTGCGCGGGCTCCGGACGCCGGAGGGCATCGATTGTTCCTCCAACGATTATCTCGGATTGAGCGTTCATCCCGGCGTGCTGGCGGCACTTGCCGGTGCGGCCGCTCGCGGTGTTCCGGCCGGATCGGCCGGGTCGCGGCTCCTCTCCGGCAATCACCCGGAGCATCTGGAGGCAGAGAGTGCGTTCGCCCGGTTCATCGGGCGGCCCCGCGCGTTGCTGTTCGGCTCCGGCTTCGCGGCCAATCTGGCCCTGCTGTCGGCCGTTCCGTCGCGGCGCGATCTCATCCTCCTGGATGCCTCCTCCCATGCCTCGCTGAAGGAGGGCGCGCGGGCCTCGCTTGCGGCCAGGAGGACGTTCCGGCACAACGATATCCCCGACTTGCGCCGCGCCCTGCACGACCGGGCGGCGTTCGCCGATGTGTTCATCGTGGCCGAGGGGATCTACAGCATGGATGGCGACCACGCCCCGCTCCGGGAGATGGCGGCGGTCGCCGGCGAGCACGAGGCGCATCTCATCGTCGATGAGGCCCATGCCACCGGGCTGTATGGCAGAGGGCTGCGGGGAACCCACGAGCTGTGCGGCGTCGTTCCGTTTGCCACGGTGCATCCCTGCGGCAAGGCGCTCGGGTCGTCCGGCGCGTTCATCGCGGGGGATGATATCCTTATCGACTATCTCGTCAACTGCGCGCGGCCCTTTCTGTTCAGTACCGCCCCGCCTCCCGTGCAGGCGGCCGGGCTTGCTGCGGCCCTGCGCCTGCTCCCATCGATGGAGGATGAAGTGAAGACACTGTTCGATCGCGCCGGGGAATTGCGGGCGCGGCTTGCCGGGCTGCGGCGCTGGCGGGTGATCCCCTCGGACAGCCCTATCGTGCCGGTGCTCGTCGGCTCCGATGCCGATGCGGTACGCGCTGCGGCGCTGGCCGCCGGGCGGGGATTCGATCTCCGTCCGATACGCCCCCCCACGGTTCCCGCCGGCACATCGCGGCTGCGGGTTTCGGTGACGGTGATGATGACTCCCGGGGTGATCGCTGCGCTGGCCGATGCGATTCTGCACGCCGAGGAAACCATCTGCGGAGGGAGCCATGCGTGATATTTCCGCGCGTCATCTGATCGTGGCCGGCACCGATACCGGCATCGGCAAGACCGTGCTCTCGGCGATGCTGGTGGCGGGGCTGGATGCCTGCTACTGGAAGCCGGTGCAGTCCGGGCTCCAGGAGGAGACCGACAGCGAGTGCGTGCTCCGGCTGTCCGGCGTCCCGCCGGAGCGGATCATCCCGGAGGGATACCGTTTGCGCCAGCCCCTTTCCCCGGACCAGTCGGCGCGCTGCGACGGCATCACGATCGATGCCGGCCGGCTTCAGCTTCCGGCGTGCGAGCGGATCACCGTTGTGGAGGGGGCCGGGGGGCTGATGGTGCCGTTGAACGATACGCTCCTTCAGATCGATCTGTATGCCGCCTGGGGAGCGCCGGTGCTGCTTGCGGCCCGCTCCGGCCTGGGCACGCTCAATCATACGCTCCTTTCGCTGGAGGCGATGCGGGGGCGGGGGATGAATGTTGCTGGCGTGGTGATGATCGGCCCGGAGCACCAGGGGAACATCGGTTCGCTGGAACGCTGGACCGACCTGCCGGTGCTGGGAACGATTCCCCCGCTGGAGCGGCTGGACCGCGCCGCATTGCTCGATCTGTTCAACAACCGGTTCGCTCATCTACCCCTATGGAATCTTCTATCATAGAGGCCGGCGCTCCGGCCTCCCGGCCCGACTGGGCCTCGCTCGGACGGGATCATCTCTGGCACCCCTACACGCAGATGATGACCGCCCCGGAACCGCTGCCGGTTGCCGGCGGGGAGGGCGCGTGGCTGGTTACCCCCGATGGGCGGCGGATACTGGATGCGATATCCTCCTGGTGGGTGACCCTGCACGGGCATTCCCATCCGCATATCGCCGCGGCGATAGCACGGCAGGCGGCGCGGCTGGACCAGGTGATCTTCGCCGGGTTCACCCACGAGCCGGCGGCGCGCCTGGCCGCAACGCTGGCCGCGATACTGCCGGGGGATATCGAGAGAGTCTTCTACAGCGACGACGGTTCCACCGCCGTGGAGGTGGCGCTGAAGATGTGCCTGGGCTACTGGTTCAACAGGGGGGAGGAGCGCACCCGCTTCCTTGCGCTGGAGGATGCCTATCATGGCGATACCTTCGGCTCGATGGCGGTGAGCGAGCGCTCCGTGTTCACCCGGCAGTTCCGCTCGCTTCTCTTTCAGGTCGATCGCCTTCCTTTTCCCGGCTCCCCCGAAGGGGCGCAGCGGATGCTGGAAGCCGCGCGGCTCCGGATGGAGGCCGGCGATGTGGCCGGTGTGATCGTGGAGCCGATGGTGCTGGGGGCCGGAGGGATGCGCTTCTGGGATGGCGATGCCCTTGCCGCGCTGGCACGGCTCTGCGCCGCCTATGGCGTCCCTCTTGTCGCCGATGAGGTGATGACCGGTTTCGGGCGCACCGGGCGGATGTTCGCGGTGGAGCATGCGGGCGTGGTGCCCGATATCATCTGCCTTTCCAAAGGGCTCAGCGGCGGCTTTATGCCGTTTGCGGCCACCGCCTGCCGCGCCCCGATCTTCGATGCGTTTCTGAGCAACGACCGTTCCAAGGCGCTGTTCCACGGGCATTCCTTCACGGCCAACCCGCTCGGCTGCGCCGCCGCGCTCGCCAGCCTGGAGCTGTTCGAGCTGGAATCGACGTTCGGCCGGATAGCCCGTATCGAAAGCGTGCACCAGGAGCGGCTTGCCGATCTGGCCCGCCGTGCGCCAATCGCTTCGCCGAGGGTGCTTGGCACCATCGCCGCGTTCGAGCTTCCTTCCGGTACCACCGGCTATCTGAGCGAGGTGGCGGCCGATCTGGTGCGGAATGCGCTGGAGGCCGGCTACCTGCTCCGCCCGCTCGGCACGGTGCTCTACATCATGCCCCCGTACTGTATCACCCCTGACCAACTTCATGAACTCTATGACTTCCTTCTCGAGCAGCTCACCCGAGGTGATCGATGATCCCGCCACAGCCCCGGCCGATCCCTTCGCTCCGGAACTCCAGGCCGAGTTCGAGGAATGGCTCTTCCGGCTTCAGGAGCGTCCCGCCCCGCATGCACGTTTCGTCAACACCCTCTCGATGCTGGAGCATATCGGATCGGTGAAGATAGCGCGCACGCAGGCCGGAGCGCATATCACCGAGGAGATCCTTCAGCATCTTGCCGAGGAGACCCGCCACGCCCAGGTGCTGAAAGGGATCGCCCGGAGGATCGGCGGCGCCGATGTGGCCGATTACGACGACACCCGCCTGCTGGCCGGGGCCGCCGCGCGCGGGTATTTCGCGCGGCTGGATGCTGCCGTGCGCTCCGCCGTGCGTTCGGAGCTTCCTGCCGATCTCCGCTCGCCAGCCGCTTATCTGCTTGTGACGCTCCTGGTGGAGCTGCGCGCCTCGTGGCTGTATCCTGCCTACCAGCGTGCCCTCAAGGCCGCGGGCTCCCGCTTCTCCGTGCGTCCGATCATCGGCGAGGAGGAGCGGCACCTGGCCGATATCCGCGAGGGGATGCGCGCGCTGGGGCTGCGGGAGGATGGCTGGATAGGGGATCTGATAGCGTACGAGGGGCGTTTGTTCGGCCGCCTTGCCCGGCGCGTGATGGAGGAAGGCCGATTTTAGATTTTCGATTTTGGATTTTCGATTGGGGGGAGTTCGTGGTCAGTAATCAGTAGTAGTCAGTGGTCCGTCGCCGTTACAGGGGATGCGGAAGGCAGCGAGTGGTTGCAGGACAACGACGACGGACTACTGACAGCCGCCGGAGGCGGCGAACTGACCACGGACCAGTCTTTCTTCCCAAACTCCAGGCACTAAAAACTACACTGGTACCTACGCCCTAACTTCGAACTATCTCTTACCTTTGTGATTCCTATCAGGACTTTACGTTAATGTCAACTACGCAGAATATGTCGTCCATCTCGCTCGATACCATCGTCTCGCTCGCCAAGCGGCGCGGGTTCATCTTCCAGTCGTCGGAGATCTACGGCGGACTCAACGGTTGCTGGGATTACGGCCCCCTTGGTGTGGAACTGCTGCGGAACGTCAAGGAGGCCTGGTGGCGTGCGATGACCTATCGAGACGACGTCGAGGGGGTGGATGCATCCATCCTGATGCATCCCCGCGTCTGGGAAGCCTCCGGCCATGTGGAGAGCTTCACCGATCCGATGATCGACAACAAGACCAGCAAGGTGCGCTACCGCGCCGATCACCTGATCGAGGGGGAGATCGAGAAGCTCCGCAAGAAGGGGCGCACCGACCGCGCCGACGAGCTGGAAGCCAGGCTGAATGCCGCCGCCGAGCCGGCACAGCTCTATCAGCTCATCATCGAGCATGAGATCAAGGACCCGGTCAGCGGCACCGCCGACTGGACCGAGGTGCGGTATTTCAACCTCATGTTCAAGACCCACATCGGCCCGGTGGAGGAGAGTTCCAACGCCGTGTATCTGCGTCCGGAGACCGCGCAGGGGATCTTCGTGAACTTCAACAACGTCCTTCAGTCGTCGCGCCAGAAGGTGCCGTTCGGCATCGCGCAGATCGGCAAGGCGTTCCGCAACGAGATCAACACGAAGAACTTCCTGTTCCGCACGCGCGAGTTCGAGCAGATGGAGATGCAGTTCTTCGTGAAGCCGGGAGAGGATGCGAAGTGGTACGAGTACTGGTTCGAGCAGCGCTGGAACTGGTTCCGCGAGTGCGGCATGACCATGGAGAAGCTCCGCTCCAAGCCGCACGAGAAGCTGGCGCATTATGCGCTGGCGGCGGTGGATATCGAATATGAATTCCCGTTCGGCTGGGGGGAGATCGAGGGCATCCACAACCGCAGCGATTACGATCTGCGGCGCCACACCGAATATTCCGGCAAGAAGCTGGAGTATTTCGACCAGACCGCCAACGAGCGTTATACCCCGTATGTGATCGAGACCTCGGTGGGCGCATCCCGCTCCACGATGGCATTCCTGGTGGATGCCTACCGCGAGGAGGAGGTCAACGGCGAGAAGCGCGCGGTGCTCCGGTTCCACCCGAAGCTCGCCCCGTACAAGCTGGCGGTGCTCCCGTTGGTGAACAAGGAGGGGATGCCCGAGTACGCTACGCAGCTGTACACCGATATCCAGCGCTCGTTCAAGACCTTCTACGATGATTCCGGCGCCGTGGGCCGCCGCTATCGCCGCCAGGACGAGGCCGGAACCCCCTTCTGCGCCACCGTCGACGGCCAGACCCTGGCCGACGGCACGGTCACCGTCCGCGACCGCGATTCGATGGAGCAGATCCGCATCCCGGCGGAGAATCTGCGGGCATTCGTTCAGGAAAAAATAGGATGATCGATGTGATGCGGGGCATGGGATACCATGCCCCGTTTCGTTTCGGGCCGTCCGGTTCCGTTCTTTTGGCTATCCCCGCTTCCCTCCCCGCGTTGTTCCTCTCTCTGTTTGCTCCCATCCTGCTGCAACGATACTTCCATCGGCCGGGCGCAGGCCCCTGTGTGAAGCGGGAGAGCCGCGCCTCTCTCGTTGTAAAGTTTACGTGTCCGCCTGTACACTGTTGAAACCTTGCAGGCGGGGATGGGGAGTAGTTGCAATTCCGGTGGGTGTTATAACTTATGGCCCGAACCAGATCAACAACGCGGAGCCATTCAATGCCACGAAAGAGAGAGGTTGCCATCGGCGAGAGCCTGGAGGACCTTCAGAAGTTGGAAGAGGAGTACCGGGGCAAGCCGGAAGCAGTGCGCATCACCGTGCTGAGGCTGATGAAACAGGACGAGAAACTGGGCATCGAGGAGGTGGCCGGGCTTGTCGGATTCTCGAAACCGACGGTCAAGCGCTGGTGGAGGGCCTATCGCGAGGGCGGGGTGGCGGCTGTGCTCGGCCTCGGAGCAAAGCGCCCGGCCGATCCCGATGATGGGCTGAGCATGCTGAAGCAGAAGCTGATTGCCGGGGAGTTTGCGAGGCTGGATGATGTCCGTACGTGGCTCCACGGGCAGCAAGAGCCGGCTCTCTCCAAGAAATCAGGCCATCCACGACATGAAGCCCCCACAAGGTCCCCTCTATCAGAAACTCGGAATGCGGAGAGCGAGGAAGTGTTTGCTTCAGGTGGGTTCCCATTCTCATCGGATAAGCTGGTGCGTTTTCTATCGGATCTTCCCCTCACTCATACCATGCCTGAGTGGGTTGACTCGTTCAGAAAAGCGTTACAGGCTCTGTTGGGCGATGTGGATCGTATCAGCATCAGTTTGAACGTTCAATGCGATCTGCTCAATCCTGATAAGTACAGCCCGAACCTGGTTGTCACGCAGAATATCCTGAGCGGGAGCAAGGCTGTCAACCAAATACTCAAGGATGACGACAAGGGTGGGGAGGAAGCCGGACATTTCACACGGCTGCTGGATAATCTGCGGCGCCAGAAGTTCCCATTCGATGCGTATCAGTCGCCACACAGCTTTGTGTATTATTACGGGGAGCGGGCCTATCTCGGGGTAATGGCCTTATGGCGGGAGCGGGGGAAACCGGCCATATCCCAGCGCACCCTGGAGGCGATGGAAAGCCTGCGTGGAATTATGGTTTTTGCACTATCGGATTTCGTGGCCCGCTATAATATGGCTAAGCCGATTGAGCATGCATTCGATCTTGCAATCCAGGGACTTATGAATGAGACCGGGCTGACCATGCAGGAGCGGCGAATTATGATTCTTCAACTTCTCGGTCTCAGCTATGAGGAGGTTGCCGATACACTGAACATTTCCCTGAATACCGTTCGCTACCATTTACGTTCGATTTATACCAAGACCGGTGCTCACAGTCAGGCCGAGCTCTTCGCCAAATACTTCACCCCGAGGTTTGACCCGCAGCGCTCGTCCTAGAGGGGATTTCAAGTGAGTTGGACCCATAACAAGGGAGGCATGGGCCGCTGCTACGGAGCTTCTCCCGCAATAGGGCTTTCAGTGCTACAGATGGGTGCCCCCCACGGGGGCCATCACCACGGGCAGAGTGGCTCTACTGAGAGGAAATCGGCTCTAAGGCAGAGCGAATAGGGATCATCAGATAAGGTTCACAGCGGCAAAAACTACATGAACATGCGGGTGACTTTCACCGGTATTCCGATGCATCTTTGCATCGGCGTTCCGGTTGAACAGTGCCGATAGCCACACACCTCACCTACCACAGAAATCTTCACTGTTCAAAGGTACGCCCCCTCCTCCATTCGCATCAACACCGGGGTAAACCTTATGAAAAGAGCCTTACAGGCGCTTGTCTTATTGCTACTGCTGCCTATTCCGGTCTGGTCTCAATCGACATCGTGCACTGAAGGTGTTACCATCACTGACACGGTACAGATGAAAGTCGAGATGTCCGCTCAATCCGGGGCGAGTTCTTCAATTGCCTGGGAACTGATGATCGGACGTACTTCAGGTGGCCAAGTGAATTATTATATCAATCCATCTTCGATCGTTTTCAGCGGAGATGGGTCCGTGGTTAACGCGATGACGACGGTTCAGGTCTTTGACCTGATAGCGACCGCAACTGTATCGCAAGGAATATCGCTCGGGGCCACGCCTTGTCCCTCATCGTGTGGGACTCCGAGTTACGCAACGGTTGTTCAGCCCTCATGTGTCAATCGTACCGGAAGTGGAACTTCCACGTCATTCGGCTCCTGTCCCTCGCCGGGATGCTGTATCAGGACTTACAGCGTTTGTTGCCCGAACGGGCAGGGATCGCCGGTTGTAACGCTGATTTCATCACAAAGTTCGGGATGTTCGGCAATGGGTGCCGGGGGCAATTGCTCCTCAACATGCCCGTAGCAGAGTCGATTTTCACTCCCTGGCAGGGGGGTAGATAGAGAGAACCATGAGGTATCCCCCTGCCATGAAACCCAACGTAAAGGTATAGTATCATGCTTGCTACAGTTACTCGCACGCTCGCGGCGGCCGGCCTGATGGCCGTTACGGCGTGGACCCTTCCGGTTGGCGCCCAGACCCATGCCGACCGCGCTACGGTGGCCGCAAAGAACACCAAATACATGGCGGTCGCGTGGGAAGGAGAAGGCTATCTGGTAACCGAGAACGGCGGGAAAAGCTGGAAGCTGGTCTATGGCAATGCCATCGCCTCGCTTCCGGACCCGATTCTACGGCTCCTGAAAGCCAGCAAGGAGGCATCCGCTGCCTCTTCAGCCACGGCAATCCCCAATCCGGCCTCCGGTCCGGTGGATATACGCTTTAACGTCGATGAGCCCGGCCAGGTTACCATCACCATGCACGATATGCGTGGCGAAGAGGTGTTGCGCCAGAGCCGGGACGCCTATTATGTGGGAGCACATTCCCACAGACTCGATCTTTCGAGCCTTCCCAGTGGTACCTACTACTATCGCCTGACCTCCGGCTTGGGTTCGATCGGTAGTGGTACAGTTACGGTCACGCGCTGAGAAGAACGGGCGGTGGTGCGTCTGGAGCGAACCACCCGGCTTTATCCTGCCGATGAGCCGTCCGAAGGACGCTTCACCGCCTGGCTCGAGATCCCTCCCTCCGCCACGAGAGAGGGGGACCGGGAGATTTTTGAACATGTGTAGAGAGGCTGTTGCCAGAGAGGGCACCCCGATATCATACCGTATCAGGGGTGCCGGCAACAGATGAAACGAAAGGAGTAGCACAACGGCGGCCGGGATCATTGAGAGCCGCCGCAACAAAGATGAGGGGCCGTACCGGCCGGAACCGGCAGAAGCGCAAGCCGCTGCTTCCCCGCACCGGCGCCCGGAAGGCCCCCGGCAGATCCCCAACCCGAGGGGCGCCGTTATGGCTTCATCACACGTTCGGCCATATCACAGGGACGGCGCCGCAAACCACAACATTATGCCCCGATGATCCTATACGGTCATCGGGGCATACTTGTATCGGGGAGGGGAGAGGGCCTGCGGGGTGGGGTGCTTCGGGAGATAAAACCGTGTTTTAACGCGCAATTTCCCCTTTCGGGACCGGCATTCTTGCCAGGGGGGGGTACACAATGATGTACTGTTGCCGGGGGAGCCGGGCTCATAACTTTGTGACCGTTGATGCGAACACACAGGTAGACATTCGTGGGCTGCACCGTACACCACTACGGTGCAGTCCCGGATGCCAATACACAGAGGCCGGAACCATATGTAGGATATGAGTATGAGGGTTCCGGCATTGTTTCATTACCATCACAGTCGTTGTGAACGAACGGAGTGGCGCGGTGAGGGGCACTCGAATTCATGCTCCATTCCCGCTCCAAATGCCTGATGGCCGTCACAAGCTATCTGGTTTTCTTTTTTTTGGAAGCATAGGAACCTATACCCGTTCTCCCTTGTGGCAGGGGAGAGCATGAGGATGCCCCGCAGAGGTGCATTCCGGGTGTGGAGTGCCATGGCGATGCCAGCCGTAACTCCTGAGCCTGTTGCGGTTTTATCCTTCTGGCGCGGTCTCTCAGGATGCACACGATCGCGGGAACCGGCATCGCTCACGTATCGGTACGGTACCCGGTGCGCCGGAGGCGTATGGCATAGGGGGAGGATAGCTCATCGCCGGCAGAGCGGTGTCCGATGGCAATCGGTATCGGCGTTTCGTCCGGTCGCTGCCAAATTGTAGATTGTCGCACCCACTTGATAGTTCATCTGAACCGCTGGTCCCGATACCGGGGTGGAAGTAGACGGCTGGCAGTATCTCCTGATGGCGGGAACGAGGAGGCGGGGCCGGAACTATCATACTGCATGCACCGGGAACTTCGCATCTATGTTCGATGGTTGGTGCGATGGTGGGGAGCACCAGACTAACCCAGAAGGAGAGCTATGCCACGCAAGCGCGATACGTCAATCGGTGAGGAACTGGAACAACTGAACAGGCTGGAGAGGGAATACCGGGGCAAGCCGGAGGCCGCCAGAATCAAGATGCTGCAGCTTATCAAAGAGCAGCCGGCCCTCTCGATCACCGAGATCGCCGTCATGGTGGGGTATTCGGCTCCCACCATCAAGCGCTGGCTCAAGCTGTATCGCAGCAGCGGGCTTGAGGCACTGCTACAGATCACCGCTGCCGGGAAACAGACGAAACCGAATCAGGGGCTGGATCTGCTGCGGCAGAAACTGGTGGAAGGAGAGTTTCAATCCCTCGCCGATGTGCGCCAGTGGATGGAACACTATCATAGCTCGCTGGGAGACAAGGAATACGCCCGACAGCTGATGCGGAGCACCGCTGCCGGGACCGAGGAGACGAACGCGGAGGTATCGGCGGCCGAGAGGATCATCCCGAACAATATCCTCCAGTTCCTTACCAAGCTCCCCACCGCCCATACGGTGCAGGAATGGGTGCATGAGTTCCGTGCGGCGTTCCAGGAGCTGCTGGGGGATGTGGATCGTATTACCATGATGGTAAACGTGCAGTGCTCTCTGACCGAACCGGAAGCCTACAAACCCAGTATCGCCATCGTCGATGAGGTTGATGAGGGCAAACGGCTGTTCGTGCCGATTCCCGATGACAATACCGGCGACAAGATCGAGGAGCTTGCACGGCTGCTTGCCACCCTCCGCCGCCAGAAGTTTCCGTTCGAGAACTATCATGTCCCGAAAAGCTTCGTCTACCATTATGAAGGGGCCTATCTCGGGGTGATGATCCTCTGGCGGGAACGGGATCGCACACCGATCTCCGAGTGCACCCTTTCGATCGTCGAGAGCCTGCGCCCGTTCCTGGTGTTCCTCTTCTCCGATCTGGCCGCCCGGCATCAGGCGGCCCAGCCGTTCGATACGGTCTTCCAGACCGCCTTCAACCTGGACAAGCTGGGCAATACCGTGCTCACCTTCCAGGAACGCCGGGTGGTGACATTGCAGCTTCTCGGGTGCAGCTACGATGAGATCGCCGAGTCGCTGCATATCTCCGTGAACACCGTCCGGAGCCATATCAAGGCCATCTCCGAGAAGACCGGCTGGCATGGGCGAGCTCATATCCTCGCCAAGTATTTCAAACCGATGACCGCTCCCACGATGGGAGAGAAATAGTCCAGCCCTGCTCCGGATTGTTCCGTTCCGAGGCGTTCCGGGGTGCCGGCACCGCTCTGCCGGACCCCGCCTGCCCAGGCGTTCGGCCGTACCTGGGTGCCAGCTCCATGGCGCCCGGGCCGTGGCGCGGTAGAACTGCGGCCTGGAGGCCGGCCCCGGCCATCCCGGTATGGCGCCGCGGTGGCCCGGAGCCGATGCGGTATAATGGTATCCGGCCGGAAGCGATTCCCGTGGCCGGGCCGTATGAGAATGTCTGTTGCCCGCAGCAGCCCCGTTCAACGCTGCGGGCATATCTCCCCCTAACCATGCATGCCATCATGACCCGATCTGAAGCAAGCGTTCGTAACGCTGGCACCCCCAGCCATTACCGGCGTCCTCCGGTACATCTGTCGGCTATGCGTCCTGCCATATCCGGGACGCTCCTGTGAACGATGAACCGCCGCATCGTGGCCCTGGCGCCGATGCGACGGTATGCGGATAATGGGTCTTCCTGATCACCCGCTCTGCCGATATATGGTGCAGTAACACCGGGAAGACCGGAACCGATATCCCCCGGTGTGTCGTTTCCTCCCGGCCGTCCGGCCGGTACCACCCTGTTCTCGCAGATTCCCAGCGTACCTATAGGATCATGCATTAGTATCACCTCCCCAAAAACCACATGCGCATGTGAGTAATCAGTGAATACTATTGTTTGCATTTTTCTTCCGGGCGTCCGATGGAGTCCGCGAGATGCTCTTGAGCGACCCCCGCATCCGGATATCATTCAGGTCCTTGCCGTATCGCTCACCGCCAATCGGTGACAAGACATCGCATACAAAAACAATCATGATAAAATTTCGGAGATATCGTAGTGATGAAAAAGATCATCCTCCTCCTGGCTCTGATGACGGTGCTGCTCTCTCTGGAGAGCAACGGACAAACGCTCTCCTGCTCTAACTCCACGCCGGTCACCACGATCAAGGTGGAGACCTATCTGCAATCCGGTGACAGAATCACCCAGGTGGTCCACGATGTGGTGGTGACCCGCACCAGCAACGGTGAGATCATCCATAAGATCAACACGGAGTCGATCATGTTCGCCGGGAGCGCGGCCCTGGTGAATGAAACCTCCACGGTGGCGTTGTTCGATGCTCTGTCGTCATCGACGGTACGGCAGGCGGCCATGGTCGGATTCCCGTCGTGCCCGGCCTCCTGCACCGCTCCTGCGATGGTGCGGGTGGAGGTGCCTGCCTGCGTTACAAGGAGCGGAAGTGGTCTGGAGACGAGATTCATGTCGTGCGGGGTTCAGGAATGCTCCTGGAGAATGTTCAGCCTCTGCTGCCCCAACGGCTCCGCACAGCCGAACGTCAACTTCATCGACAGGTCGCGTGCCACGCAGTGCGGCGCCACCTGCGAGAACTCGTGCCAGTAGGCGGGACCCCGGTTGAAGAACCGGGCGTCCTGTAGTCCTATGCGATAACCCGCCCCGGCAGCTTCGGTTGCCGGGGCTTTTTTTTTCGCTCCGGCGCATCCTCATCCCCCTCCGCAACGCCCCCCGTGCGGGGGGAAGGGGGGAGAACCGGGATATGTTAAAAAAGAATCGAAACACCCCGAAGAGATCTCCCCTGGTGGCGATTTCGTAAAAAGCGCTAACTTCCCGCGCTATGTCAACTCGCGAGACGATCTCGAAGGAGGAGCGGCAGCTCCGTAGCCGGCAGGAAGATTACGAGCTGGTGGACCGGGCCCTGAAGGGGGACCAGTCCGCCTATGCCCGTTTGCGCAATAAATACTGGCGGCCCATCCAGGCGATGCTCAGCCGGATGATCCGTGATAAGAACGATGCCGAGGATCTTACCCAGGAAGCGTTCATCAAGGCGTTCAACTCCTTGCAGAGCTTCAACACCGATTACGCCTTCTCTACCTGGCTGTATAAGATCGCCTCGAACAACTGTATCGACTATCTGCGCAAGCGGCGCCTGAAAACCGTGTCGATCGATGCGCCGGTACAGACCCGTGACGGCGAGGTGCAGATGGAACTCTCCGATCCGAATTCCGTCCGCCCGGATATCCCCATTACCG
Source organism: Candidatus Kapaibacteriota bacterium (assembly GCA_048594725.1). Lineage (GTDB taxonomy): Bacteria > Bacteroidota > Ignavibacteria > OLB7 > OLB7 > JAFDZV01. The sequence continues at coordinate 31,571 of JBMDXA010000038.1, read as the reverse complement.
CCGCCGAGCGTACCGCCATCCTTCAGGAGGCCATCAAAAACCTTCCGGAGAAATATCGGGTGGTGATAGAGCTGCGCCATACCCACGAGCTGGAATATGCCGATATCGCCGAACGGCTCGGCCTTCCTCTCGGCACGGTCAAGGCCCATCTGTTCCGCGCCCGCGCCCTCCTCCTGAAACGCCTTCAGGGGAAGCTGGTGCATTTCGAGGAAGATTAAGCCCGTTCCTGAACTGGCTGCGCCGGTGCCGGCCCCGCATCTGCTGCGGGGCCATGCCCTCCAGGGCAGGGGCATCCGCCGCCGGCAGGGGCCCGGTATCTTCTCCCCCGGCCGGTGCTGCCACGGATGATCTGATCTCTCCCGTGGCTGATGGTACAGGCCGCTCCGCGCTTCCATGGTATCCCGCGAACCCCGACCTCTCCCGCCGCACGGTTCAGCTCCCGCCAAGTTTCCATCGTTCCAGCACCTCGTAGGAGGAGCCTCCGGAGGAGAGCCTGCTCCGCATCAGAACGATTTCATCGATATCCGAGTACGCCGACTGGCACTCGCGGCCGATGATGTCATCGGTCAGCTCCCGCAGCCCGTCGGAGGCGCGGGCCACCCTGCCGAGAGTGATATGAGGCGCGTACCGGCGATGCTCCGGCGGCAGCCCGATCTCCCGTGCCCACTGCTCGGTTCTCCCCTGTAGGTGAAGGAGATGGTCGGTATCTTCCCGCGACTTTCCATCCACGCCGGCCCAGAAGACCCTCGGAGCCCGCAGCAGAGGAAACGCCCCCAGCCCTCTGGCGCAGAGCGAGAGGGGGGAGCCCTGAAGTCCCGAGGGGGCCATGCTTCTGGCGCGTGCCAGCTGCTCGCCGGTGATCTCCCCCAGAAACCGGAGGGTGAGATGGATATTCCGCTCCGTCACCCAGCGCACATCCGCCCGGTGGCGTTTCAGCTCCTCGATAAGAGAGGCCAGATAGGATGTCGTCGCGGCGCCGAAACCGATGGCATAGAAGCATCGATGCAACGGGGAGGGGCCCGGAATCCGTGGTCTGTTATACTGTAGCATGAAAGGGCATGATGTTGGAACTGCTCTTGTAGCGAATACGATAGGCCCGCCGCCGTAGGGCGCTTCAACCGGCCGGAACGGGAATATCTCCCCGCCGCCGATGTCTCAACCGATGAATGAAACCGAACGAACCTTCGCATAAGATACAGCCTCCACGGGAGTTCGCCGAGGCGAACGGCGCGCGCGCGGCCCAGCCGGTCGCACTGTCGGTCCCGGTCCCGGCCATGCCCCCGATTCTTCGCGCCACGGAGCTGCCGTATCCGGAGCCGCCGGCCGCCCCGCTCTGCCCCCTGTGTGCCGATACGCACCCGCCGCTGTATCATACCGAGCCGGTCACGCTGATGGAGTATCCCACCGATCAGCGGGAGCTGCTGCTGGAATATCTGGCCGCAACCCACCCCGGGTTCGATCCCGGCGAGGTGGTGCACCGTTTCTGCCTGGAGCGCGCCGAGCGGGAGCTTCAGAAGGCACAGATGGTCTGCCAGGATGATATCCCTCATTTTATCGATCTGACGCTCGCCCCCACGCCGATCCTTCCCACAGCGTTTCGTATGGGGGCCGATGAGCGCTTTACCGGGCGCGGGGTCACCATGGCGTTTGTCGATAGCGGGTTCTATCCGCACGACGACCTTGTACGGCCAAGCAACCGGATCGTGGCGATGTATGATGCGGTTCGCGACCGCGAGATACGGGATATCGACCGGCTTACCCGGTGCGATCCGGCGGCGCCGGCCTGGCATGGCACCATGACCGCTGCGGTGGCCGCCGGAAGCGGTTTTCTCTCCGGCGGAAAATACCGGGGGCTGGCCTGCAATGCGCGTCTGGTGCTTGTACGGGCCATGACCCCCAACTACCGTATCCGTACCCCCCAGGTGGTGCGGGCGCTGGAATGGATCAGGGCCAACCGGCGGCGCTTCGATATCCGGATCGTCAACCTCTCGCTGGGTGTCGATGAGACCACCGACTCGCTCCAGCATCCGGTGATAGCGCTGGTGGAGGAGCTTTCAGCGGAGGGGGTGGTGGTGGTGGCGGCCTCGGGGAACAACCCCACGCGGCCTATCAAGCCGCCGGGAGCGGCCCCCTCGGCGATCACCGTGGGAGGCTACAACGACCATAATTCCACCGAGTGGATACACCGTGAGATGTGGCACAGCTCCTACGGCAACACCCCCGGCGGGGCATCCAAACCGGAGCTTCTGGGTCCGGCAATCTGGCTGGCCGCCCCCATCCTGCCACGCACGGCGGTAAAGGCCGAAGCGGAGGCGCTCTTCCGGATGGCCTGCGCCGGGGATGACGAGTTGCGGGAGATGATCCCCGATCTTGCCCCCCTTACGGCCATCGGCGGGCCGCTTCTTGCGGCGGCCGGGAGCGTGCATGCGCGGTCGATGATCCTGAACCGGATAGCATCGGAGAAGAACATCACCGCCAACTACAAGCATGTGGACGGCACCTCGTTCGCGGCACCTATCGTAAGCTCGGTGGTGGCGCAGATGCTGGAGGCCCGCCCGCACCTTACCCCAGGCGAGGTAAAGGAGATCCTGATGGCTACGGCCGTTCCTCTGGCCGGCATCTCTGCGGAAGTGCAGGGGCATGGGCTTCTCGCCCCCGACAGGGCCATGGCCGCAGTGCTCGCCCTCCGCGAACCGGGCATCATCACGTAGCGGTGATGAAGAGCGGATTGCAGCGGGGTGCTCTGATAACAGGGATAGGAGGGGGCGGAGCCTGACGGAGCTTCCGGAAGAATTTTCTGCGGGATGGCGGTACAAAAAGATGCGGAAGTGGCTGGCGCACGGGAAGCCCCGCAGTACTATTCTCCCCCTGGGCTCCGGATTCCTCCATCCATGCATCTACATTCGCATATGGATGCGAGGATGCGTCCCCCGGGCGTAGCGGCCTGTCCGGGAAATGCTCGTGCTACGATAAGCGTAGCCCACCGTATCAGCCAGAACCGGAGAGGGAACCGGCGGCGGATGATGGTACTTTTGTGGCGTGATACTCCGGCGTGGAAAGCGGCAGGGAGAATGGGGGATGGGCTGCAAGCCTATTCTCCTGATATCGTCCGCAGCAACCAGACCGGCACTGTGCGTATTCTACCGGAACGAGCCAGCCCGTGCTCTCCCTTCCTGCCACGGCCGGCTACCGGCCTGCGGGCACCGGCCCGCCGGCAGCGCTCGGCGCTCCATTATCGTTGCAGGCCCGTATCGATTGGGGCCATCGGTTTCGGGAGAAATAATCTCCCCGAAATCCACGGAAACGGAGCCGGGGTTGCCAGAGGAGGTGACGTACCGTTTTATTTGATCTCGTTGACCGTGATCCGCTTCCCCTTTATCTTGATCCGCAGGGTAAACACCGCCTCGCCATCATCGTTGCTTCCGGTAACATAAAGCTGTTCCGGCTCGCCGATGGCGCTACCCTGGATGCGGGGCCGCAGTGTCCGACCGATGTCGTTGTCGGCGAACATGTTGCCCTGGCCGGTCAGAAGCCAATTGATATTGCAACCGATGTCATAGAGCCTGCGAAGAATTCCCGAACCCGGCTCACGCTCGTCGTTCATGTACTTCTGCAGGTTCGGCGGAGCCATCTTCACTGCTTGTGCAAACTCCTTGATAGAGCTGTAAACGCTCTCACCGAATAGCCGCATTCGCTGCCCAGAAGTCATTGTGTTCTACCTTTGTAGAATTAAGTTGATTGGTAATATCTACCATTGTAGATTGTTGCGGTCCGATCGATCGACGTCTCGGCGAAGTTAGGTGTATTGACAAGGATTTGTCAACCTCCAAGAATACCTAAAATACAGGAGATATGAAAGCTACCGGACCCAAGCCCTCTGGCTACGATGCCCTGAACCGGTATCCATTCCGCGGGATTTACTCCGAGATCGCGGATGAGGAAGGGGTATCACGGCAGGCGGTGCAACAGGCCGCACGGAAGGGGAATCCAAGGATTCTGAATCGGATTGCGGAGAAGGTGGAGGAGCGCAAGGCTCTGCTGAAAGAGAAGGCCCGTGCCAGCAGCGGACAGAAAACAGGGGGGCCGGCGAAGAAATGACTCCTCTGCCGACCCGGAAAAAAATCTGCTGCCTCATCTCCGAACCCTCTCTCGATGCATCCCCCTTCGGGAGCATCGGAGGGTAGTGTGCCCGGCTTGTATGGTGAACGGGAGAAACGCCACCTGTTCCACCCCCCGGCATCCATCGTTTCGCGATGTCTGCCATGCCAGCCTCGCACACGCATCCCGGCAACGTTGCCTCCCAGCCTCCAGTACCTATGGCCTGTATCATCACCTGGTTCGAGAGGAGAAATGTGATGATCGCCGTTCGCGGATAAATATATTACCTGGTCGCATAAATACAGTGATCGGTGATGCCAAAGAGATTTTTATTCCGGACGGAGCGCTTCGCTACCATATAAGTGCGGATAACGGTAAAAGTGTTGCATCGGGGGTGAGTACAATCGGCCGCATTGGCACTCTCTTGCAGAATTTTTTCGATTTCTGCGCACAATTGTTTTCACCGGAAAACCCGCAGCATGGTATTTCCAGCCGCCCCATTAGTTACGGAGATGGTATTATTGTATTCACTCTTCGATCAACGACACCCGCCGGATATTTCCATTGCTGATATGAAATGTCTGCACTTCGCCCGGTGCAAGCGTGGTATTCCATGCGGTGCCCAGGGGGACTACGGAAATACTCGCCTCGGCCGAAATTCCCCCCGCTTCGAATAGCCGAATAATCCACCCGTACCCATCTTCATGATGTTTGACCGCCGTTGCCAGCACATTCTCCGGCGTCACCGTTATGCCGCAGAAGGTGCGCTCCAGCGCCGGGCTGCCTGCCGGGTGCGCCGACTCCAGATGGGGGATGGCTCCGGCGATCAGCGATGCCGCCCGCCGGGTGAGTTCGGCTCCGGGGGACTCCCCCTGCCGAAACGCTATCAGGTAGCTGAACCGCTGGACCCCCTGGTCGATGAAGTCCAGATCCTCGTCCGGATGATACGGATGCGGGTCGTGCGTGGCATAACTCGGAGAGCGCAGCACCGTCAGGGCCAGCACCGCATGCCCCCCATTCCGGATGGAACCCTCCGCCGGGGCGGCCGCCCCGTCCAGCCGCGAGGGGTGGGCGCTATAACCATGCTTCGCGGTGTTGATGATCGCAAACGTGGCCGGTTCTCCGTGCCACCGTCCCGCCAGCGCCCCCCATGTGCCACCGGGACGCTCCAGGCCGTCGCACGGTTTCTCCGTGATGGCGTATGCGCTCTCGTACAGGGCGCGCGCATCGCCGATGGCGGGAGCGAACTGGAGCTTCAGCATCGTGCGCTCCTCTCCCCAGAACAGTTTGACATCCACTTGGATCTCGCGCGCGTCGTGGTAGAGACGGAAATCCTGTTGCAGGGTGGAGTTGCCCCAGCGGCTCCGGGAGCGGATCGTGGCATGGGTGGCGCCGTTCTCCACCAGCCGCACCTCCGCATCGCCGAAGATGCCGGCCACACGGTCGAACCGTTCCACGCCGTGCCCCCACGTATCGGTGGGATCGTCGATCGCCACCCCCAGCGCCGCAGGCCCGGCCAGCAGTTCCCTCCCGCGTTCCCTGTCGGTGATGCTGAGGATCGCCCCGCTCTCCGGGGAGATCTCGACTCGCAGGAACCGGTTCTCCAGAACCGTGTCGCTGCACCGGACGGGCGGGGGAGCGGGGAGTGCGGTGGAGGGTTCGCCGTAGAAGACCCGGTAGCAGCGCCAGCCCAGCGCCGGCACCGCTGCCTTGAATGTCACCGCTATGCGGTCCCGGCCGATCTTGCCGGAGGTGAAGCCGGTCTGGCAGGGGAGTTCGGTGCCGCTGTCGTCGGTCACCCGGATTGCCACCGGTTGCGGCCAGAGCGATTTGTCGATATCGTGCCACAGCTCGAACGTGACATGTTCGGCCAGATCGTGCGCGTGGGGGTTGAAAACCACCAGCGTCTGCCCCGGCCCGGTGGTATCGATGGCGCGCGCCAGCCGTTGCAGTGCGCTCCGGGTGGTTCTCTGCGCGATGGCGAGCGATTCCCCGTACATCTCCATGGCATCCCGGAGCGCCTCCCTGATCGCCACCCCGCAGAGGATATCATGGAAATGATTGAAGCAGACGTTCTCCCAGGCGTGGCGGAGACTTTCGGCCGGATAGGGATCGCCCAGGAGCATCGCCGCAAGCGATGCGATACGCTCGGCGGCCACTAGCAGATGCTCGCTCCTGCGGTTCATCTCCTTGATGCCGGAATGCACCGAGTAGCATCCGGGGGCGTTCATCTGCAGGTCATCGCGCCACTCCGGGATACGATGGCGCTCCGGGTGCTCCGCGACCCCCGCGAAGAAGAGATCGGGGGAGGAGAACAGGAGCCTTGGGGAGCCCTCCCGACCGTCGATATCGATGATCTGCCCGATATGTTCCTTCGTCGGGCCACCGCCATGATTCCCCACGCCGTAGAAGAGCATCCACTCGGAGCCGAACCGGCGCAGCGGTGCATCCCCCGTTGCCAGATTGGAGGGGGCATCCAGCGCCGCCAGCAGATTGGCGGTCTTCTTCGGCACCGAGCTTTCGTACATGTTGTAGTGGAACGGGACGCGATAGCCCAGCACCGAGGAGCCATCCGGGCCGATCCAGCGGAAGAGGGGGGAGGGGAGCTCCAGCTCCGTGGGATCGGGGCGGCAGAAGATGTAGTTCTCCAGCCCCGCCCCGGCCAGAAGCTGCGGCAGGCCCAGGTTGTGCCCGAACGCGTCGGGGCTGTAGCCGGTGCGGGCTATCCTGCCGAAACGGCTCAGGAAGTAGCGCTGCCCCAGCAACGCCTGGCGGACGAACCCTTCTCCGGAGGGAAGATTGCAGTCGGCCTGGGTCCACCACCCGCCGGCGAGCGCCCATTGTCCCCCGGCCACCTTTCTTCTGATCGCCTCGAACAGTTCCGGCTCGGTCTGCTCCACCCAGCGATAGTGCGCCGCCGAGCTGCAGGTGAAGATGAAGCCGGGTGTCTCCTCCATCCGGTCGATCGCGGAGCGGCAGGTGGCGAGAAACGCCTCCATTCCCTCCCCCCACTGCCACATCCAGGCGGGGTCGAGATGGGCGTTGCCGATCATGTGGAGTACCGGCTCGCCGCTGGTTTCGTCGAGCGGCCTGCCGCTGGCGCTGCTGTTGTGATCCATGTTCCGCATCCCGATCAATGTTCCGGAAAACTTCCAGGTGATATGTAACTGCTATCCAAGCCACGTTCTCCCCTACACTGCTCCGGCGTCGAAGTCCGGATCGATCGCCCCCCGCACGCCGATGGCGCGCGCCGCCACCCGGTGGCCGAGCAGGCAGCACTCGTACGGGGGCTGCTTCCGGAGCAGTCCGGCCAGGAATCCCGCATTGAACGCATCGCCGGCGCCGGTGGTATCCACCACCCGTACCGGCTCTGGCGGGGGGATCTCCAGCAGTTCTCCCGTGCCGGCCAGAACGCATCCCCGCTCCCCCTGCTTCACCGCCACGATCCCTGCTCCCATCCCCAGAAACCGGTCGCACAATTCCCCGATGCCGGTTCCGGGATAGGCCGCATGCAGATCGCCGGCGGTGGGGAGGAGGATATCGGCATAGGGAAGCACCTCCTCCATCCGCTCGCGGAACCGCTCCGGCGATTCCCAGAGCCGCGCCCGGTAATTGGTATCGAACACCAGCCGGGTGCGCCCCGCGATGCGCTCCAGCAGTTCCAGCAGGCGTTCCCTCCCCTCCAGCACCGCCAGCCCCACACCGGTCAGCAGAAAGAAGGGGGCCGTGGCGCAGTACTCCGCAAGATCATCCGGATCGTGATGCAGGAGGGTCTGGGTTGCGGCGGAGCCGGCGCGCCAGAAGTGGAAGGTATAGTCGGCGCGTCCGTCCAGTTCGATAACATAGAGCCCGTTGCGGCGCCCGCCGAGCCTGAGCAGGCGGGAGCGATCGATCCCCTCGCGCTCGATGCCGGCAAGGATCATCGGGGTGAACAGATCATCTCCCAGCGCCGAGATGAAGCCGGTTGCAAGGCCGAGACGGGAGGCGTAGAAGAGGGTGTTGAACGCATCCCCTGCATATGCCGGAACGAATGCGCCATCCTCCCGGCTGCTGAATTCGACGAGGCATTCCCCTATCGAAATCAGGTCGAGCCCCTGGTGTGCGGGGACATCCGAAGCAGTATGCATGGAGAGAGTCGTTGCCATCGGCTCAAGATACGGGGAACGGCGGCAGCGAGAGCATGGCTCGAAGGGGTAACCGTGGGCGCCGGAGCGGCCACCAGGAGGAGGGGGCAGGGGAGGATAAACGCCGGATCATCCCCGAATATGAAACATCCGGCCCGCCTGCTGGTCCTTAGTCCTATCGCGGGATGAGGCGTACCCGTTTCTAACAGCGGCGGGACTGGGATCGTTATAGAAGATATCCCGCACAAGCGGGGCGCCCATGCCCTGCAACCCCAGGCCGCCCGCGTGGCATGCACACGCCGGCGGTATGGAGACGAGCCAGTTCAGTGCACGAAGAGCCCGCAAGGGTAGAAACCGGGGCGGCGCCAAATGTTTCATCCGGCAGCATCCTCCGGCGACGTGACAACCGGCCCGGCATCGGCCCCCTCCGGTGGGCTTCAGGAGAGTTCGGCCAGAGCCAGGAGGTAGGAACCCGTTCCCCACCACCACTCGCCGCAGCTCAGCCCCCTGTAGTATTCCAGCGTGCCGGGCCAGGTCCCCTCGGAGCATCCGAGCAGGCGGCCCTCGGGGTCAACATGGGCGCGCAGACCCTGCTCGCAGTGCGCGGTGGCCTCATCGAACGCCGCCGGAAGCCAGCCGTGGCGGCGGGCCCTTGCCAGCGCAAACAGGTACATCGCCGAGGCGGATGTCTCCTCGTACGCCGTGGCATCGGTGATGATGGTGCGCCAGAGCCCATTCGGGGTCTGATATGGTAGCAGGGCGGTCATCAGGGTGGAGAGGATTTTGCATACCTCTTTCCATTCGGCCGATCCGGCCGGGAGATAGGGGAGAAGTTCGGCGCAGGTCATCGCAACCCATCCGTTTCCCCTGGCCCATGCCCCCTGGGAGCGATGCCCGGAGAGGTTCTCCTGGCAGTGGATGGAAAAGCCGCTCTCCGGATCGCGCAGGATCTCCAGATGGGCGCGAAGCTGCATCATTGCATCGGCGCGCCAGTCATCCTGTCCCAGCATCGTGCCCAGCCTGGCAAGCGCCGGCGCGGCGAAGTAGATGGTATCGACGTAGATATGGGGCAGATCCACGTTATGCAGGATCACCCCGCCCCCGTTACGGATGGCCTTCTCACGGATGAAGCCGTAGATCCGTCCGGCGGCGGCCCGGAGGCTCATCTCGAACTCCGGAAATACCTCGATGATCTCCGGGTACAGCAGCCCCAAGCTCCAGGAGCCGACGAAATAATTGACATGCAGGCCGGCACCGAGATGATAGGTGATCCAGCGCCGGAGATATTCCCTGGCCTCCGGGTTGCCGGTGGTGCGGACCGCCGCAAGAAGCCCGTACGCCAGGAGCGACTGCCCCCAGTCGGTGCTCATTGATTCCGGCCGGTTCCGCCGGCACCACGAAGTGGCTACGGCGTCGAGCAGTTCGGTTGTGGTTGGGGTCGTTGCTGGCATATGAATTCTCCGGCTCGGTTGATTCCCTGGGGAAGATGGCTGCCGGGGAGGATGATCCCCCCAGGGCCATAGTGCTGGCGATAACGGTATCGCTGGTGCCGCGAAAATAACTCAACGCGGCCGATGCGCGGGAGCGAAAACCGGGGATGAACCTTCGATTCCTCTTTCATCCCAGCCATAATTTCAACAACTCTCTCTTCTCCGATATCCGCGAATCCGATCGTATGTATTCCATTCCCGGATATCGAAGCAACTAATTCCATGATCGTCATGCGGCACATTTTCTGGTTTGCATCTATCATCCTCATGCTGGTTCCGGCCCTGGGCCCGGCACGGGCGGACGCCCCGGCCGGAGGCTGGCAGTGGGCGCGGGCTCTGGGAGGAGCAAATGCCGACAGGGCATCCGGGATGGCGATGGACCGCTCCGGCAATATCTACGTGACCGGCACATTCGAGAAGACCATCAGGATAGGCGCGGTTACTCTCAACAGCGGCCAGTACACCGGATTGTTCGTCGCCAAGTACGATCCCACCGGAGTTCTCAAGTGGGCCACCGCCGCCACCGGCAGCGGCGATTACCGCCAGCCCTCGATAGCGGTGGACTCGCTCGGGAACTGTTATATCGCCGGCAGCTTCAGCCAGACCGCCACCTTCGGGCTTACCACGCTCACCGCGGAGGGAACCCACGATGCGTTCATCGCCAAGTGCAATACCGGCGGAACGTTCGTCTGGGCCAACCGTGCCGGGGGGAGCCGCGCCGATTTCGGTATGGGGGTGGCCGCCGACAGCCTGGGGAACTGCTATATCACCGGCAGCTATCGCGATCAGGCGGTGTTCGGAACGATGGACGTGACCAGCGCCGGCGGGTACGATGCCTTCGTGGCGAAGTACAACGGCGGCGGCACCATACAGTGGGTGAAAAGCTACGGCGGCCCCATCGATGATAATGGATATGATGTCGCCGTCGATGCCGGCAGCAACGTCTATGTGACGGGGGATTTCAGCGGCGATGCCTATTTCGGTCCGGTCCTGTTGCGAAGCGCCGGGGCGGGCGCCGGGAGCGATCTGTTCGTGACCAAGAGCAACGTCAACGGGGATATCATCATGGCGGTGCGCGCCGGCGGGGAGAACAGCGATCACGCCTACGCGATAGCCCTGCACGAGCCCTCCGGCAATATCTACGTGACCGGTTCCTTTATCGGTGAGGCGGAGTTCGGTGGAACCACCCTGGCAGGGGCCGGGCAGGTGGATATGTTCGTTGCCCAGTTCGATAACAGCGGCACCTTCCGCTGGGCCCAGTCCGGCGGCGGCGAGGGGCAGGATGCCGGGTTCGATCTGGCGATCGATCTGGCGGGGAACTGCTACGTCACCGGCAAATACGAGGGGGAGTTCACCGTAGCGAAGTTCGGCGATTCCATCCTTTCGGAGAGAGGGCTGGGCGATGCGTTCGTAGCCGCCTACGATGCGGCCGGCAAGTATGTCTGGGTGCGCAGCTGCGGCACGGCGAACTTCGACGAGGGGGTGGCGATCGCGGCGAACTACAGTTCAAACCCGACTATGGATGCGTTCGTGGCCGGCAATTACAGCGGCAATCTTCTGTTCGATAGCGGCCTGTCGCTGAGCGAGATCGGACTGGTGGATGCGTTCCTAGCCAAGGTGGGAGGCCGGTCTCCGGTTGCCGATACAAGCATTGCCACGGAGGTCTTTCCGCTGGAGATATTCTGTTCCGGCACCGTGGTGAGCGTACACTATACCGCCAGCGGGCCGTTCACCGATGCGAACGTCTTCACCGCGCAGCTTTCGGATGCCTCCGGCAGCTTCGCCTCGCCGGTCGTGCTGGAGAGCCTGAAGAGCAGCACCAGCGGAACCATCGCCACGAGGATACCGCAGACGGTTCCGGCCGGAACCGGGTACCGTATCCGCGTGGTCTCCAGCAGCCCTGCGGTCATCGGCAGCGATAACGGCGCCGATCTCCGGTTCAGCGGTCCGGTGAAGCCTGTCATCACCGCCAGCGGCCCGCTGGCATTCTGCCAGGGGGATAGCGTGATACTGGATGCCGGTGCGGGATACGGCTACTACCAGTGGACGAACGATAATGTGGACACCACCCGCACCCTGGTGGTGCGCGAGTCCGGGGTCTACAGGATCAATGTGCGAACCGCCGATGGCTGCCTGGGCATCTCCGATTCCGTCCGGGTGCAGGTGAACCCGCTGCCGGAGAAGCCGGCGGTGACGCAGACCGGGGGAGCGCTTCAGTCCAGCCCCGCCGATTCCTACCAGTGGCTCTACGAGGGGGCGGAGATCGCCGGGGCAACCGGCCCCACCCATACCCCCGCACGGAACGGGCGCTACGCGGTGATGATCCGCAACGCCAGTGGCTGCACTGCCACCTCCGATGCCGTGGTGGTGAATACCACCTCGGTGGAGCGGGAGGGGATGCGCGGGGAGATCGCCGTGTATCCGCAGCCTACTCTCGGGGAGTTCACCCTGGAGGTGAACCTGCGCCAGGGGAGCGAGGTGCGCCTGATGGTTCGCGATATCTCCGGGCGCGAGGTGCTGAATACGCTGGAGCGGAGTGCCGGGGCATCGTACCGCCGGAGCGTGGATCTGCGCGGCGAGGCACCAGGGATCTATTTCATCCAGGTGGAGAGCGATGGTCGCCGCTGGACCCGCGAGGTGGTGAAGCGGTAGGACCATTTTCGATTTTCGATTTTCGATGTTGGATTTTCGATTGAAGGGCTGGGGAGCTCTGGGCGGGGGACACCCGCCCGCTCCCGCCCGCGGTATGCAAGGGCGCCGGAAGCAGTTCCGGCGCCTTTTTCGTCTGCCCCCCTTCCTCTTACCACTTTAGCTGAATCGCAATCGGCGGATTCTCGGTAATTTCCTCCCCACTCCCACCGGGAACGATCCGTTCGCCCGAACGTTTCTCCCCCAGGGGGCCCCGACCGCACGCCTTTCGCGTAAAGACGTTGACTGACCGCCGGGCGCATACTGTTCCATCGACTATCGATTCCATCATCCACAGTAACGGAAGTATCGCAATGCCATATCGTTACCGCCTCTATGCGGCGTTTCTTGCTCTCCAGCTCATCGCCATCCTTGTGCTCTCTTCGCCGCTGCATGCGCAGAGCTGGCAGTGGGGGCGCAAGGCCGGCGGGCCGAACCTGGACCTGGCCGCCGATATCGGCCTGGACGCGGCCGGCAACACTTATATGGTCGGCACGTTCGATCGAAAGATCATCTTCAATACCACCACGCTGGACGGCGGAAGCAACATCGGCCTGTTCATCGCCAAGTACAACGCGGGCGGGATGCTCCAGTGGGTGATTCAGGGGAGCGGCACGGGGAACTTCGTGAGCCCGGCCATCGCGGTGGACGGCGCCGGCAACAGCTATGTGGCGGGCGGGTTCAGCGGCAGCGCGCTGATCGGCACCAGGAACATTGTCAGCAGCGGGAGCTACGATATGTTCCTGCTCCGGCTGGATGCTGCCGGCGATGTGAAGTGGGCCCGGCGCGGGGGCGGTCCGGAGGCGGACTACGCCACCGGCGTGGCGCTCGACAGCATCCTGGGCGATTGCATCGTCGCCGGCACGTTCCGTTCCACGGCGATGATCGATACGCTGGCGCTTACCAGCGCTGGGGAGGGGGATCTGTTTATCGCCAAGTACAGCACCATCGGCGATATCAAGTGGGCCGGCAGCAGGGGCTCCGCCGGCGATGACAACGTGCGGGGCATTGCCGTAAGCCAGGCCGGGAGCACCTATCTTCTCGGCGACTTCACCGGCGGCAGCCTGTTCGGCGATAACTCCGATGCCGCTCTGTACGGAGGTGCCGATGTCTTCCTGGCGAAATTCTCCACTGCCGGAGTCTATCAGTGGGCACGGCGGCTGGGCGGTCCCGGCGACGATGCGGCGCATCATATCGCCGTGGATCGCGGCGGCAATTGCTTTGTCACCGGCACCTTCTCCGATCGCTATCGCGCCGGGAGCACCGTGCTGCAGAGCGCCGGAGGGACCGATATCTATATGGGGAAATACGATGGCACCGGCGCTCCGCTCTGGGTGGTGCAGGGCGGGGGACCGAAGAACGATTCCGGTCTTGCGGTGGCTATCGATGAGCTCGGCCGCAGTTATTTCACCGGCATGTTCCAGGATAGCAGCCGCTTTGCCGACAGCACTGCGCGCGATGCGGGGAACGGCGATATCTATGTGGCTCATCTGAACAACAGCGGCCAGGTGCTATGGCTCCGCTCGCACGGGGGGCCGCAGAAGGATCATGGGTCGGCTATCGCCGTGGACCGCAACGGCGAGCTGCGCGTGGCGGGCCTGTATTCCTCCGAGCTCTCGTTCGGCTCATCGGTGCTGCCGATGTCCGGGGTCTCCGATATCTTTCTGGCGAAGCTGGGGACCGATCCCACCATCACTACCGGCGGCATCTCCGGCAGCCCGTTCTGCGCCGGGGTGATCATCGGCGTTCCCTTCTCCATCACCGGCATCTTCGGCAGCGACAACGTCTTCACCGCGCAGCTCTCCGATTCGGCCGGGAGCTTCGCTTCGCCCACCGTGCTCGGCACCGTCAATGGCACCGGGGACAATGTGATTACCGCGTCGGTTCCTCTGACGATCCTTCCCGGCGATAAGTACCGCATCAGGGTGATCTCCAGCAGCCCCGTTGTCACAGGCGACGACAACGGCAACAACCTGGTGTTCAATACGGCGCCGGTGCCGTCCATTACGGCTCTGGGCCCGCTCACCATCTGCCAGGGCAGCAGCGTCACGCTGGATGCCGGTGCCGGATTCACCTCCTACCAGTGGTCCAACGGTGCGGCCACCCGCACCATCGCCGTCTCGCAGGAAGGCACCTACACCGTCACCGTGGCGAACAGCGTGGGATGCACCGGCACCTCCGCGCCGGTTACCGTCGTTACCAAGCCGGCGCCCCCCAGGCCCACGGTTACCCAGATCGATCTGGTGCTGGAGTCGAGCCAGGCCGAGGCGTATCAGTGGCTGAAGGATGATGTGGAGATACCCGGTGCCACGGCGCGCCGCTATACGGTATCGGAGACCGGCAATTACACTGTGCGCATCACCAATACCGAGGGCTGCACCTCGGTCTCCAGCTCGGTGGCCGTAGCGGTGGCCGGGATTCGGCCGGAGAGCGTCGCCGGCGGGGTGGCGCTCTACCCGCAGCCCACCTCGGGCCGTTTCACGCTGGAATTCCCGGCCGGCGGCGAGGGGATGGTGCGGATCGTGGTGCGGGATCTTTCCGGACGGGAGATCCTCCGCGTTGATGACCGCAGCAGCGGAGGGCGCTATCGCCGCGAGATCGATCTGGGAGATGCCTCCGCCGGGGTGTACTTCGTGGAGATCGAGCATGGCGAGCGCCGCCTGGTCCGCCAGGTCGTAAAGCAGTA
The DNA here is from genome assembly GCA_048594725.1 of Candidatus Kapaibacteriota bacterium. Taxonomy (GTDB): domain Bacteria; phylum Bacteroidota; class Ignavibacteria; order OLB7; family OLB7; genus JAFDZV01. The sequence continues at coordinate 16,485 of JBMDXA010000038.1, read as the reverse complement.
GCGCCGGGAGGAATGGAGCCCGGACGTATTCCGAAGCCCATTCTGCTGGCCGGTACGATACGGGAGGCGCCGGGAGATCGTTCCGGCGCCTCTTTCGCTGTGATGGCCGGTACTCCCGGCCAGCTCCTCATTATCCATACTGTTGCATGAGCCAGACACCGGAAATTCCCCCGGAGTATCTCGAACACTACCGGGAGCATATCGATATCATCCGCCAGCGGCTTGCCGAGTTCACCGCCGTTCCCGCATCGGAATATCTGTACGAGCTGCTCTTCTGCCTGCTGACACCGCAATCCCGCGCGGCGCATGCCGAGGCGGTGATCGCCGAGCTGCGCGAACGTGGCTTCCCGGAGAACCGGTTCGATCCCACCCCGCATCTGCGCGATCCCGCACACTACATCCGGTTCCACAACCAGAAGGGAAAGCGGCTTCTGGCCGTCGCCGACCGCGCTGGGGAGATCACCGGCGTGCTCGCCTCGCAGGAGCTGACCTCGGCCCGGAAACGGGAGTGGCTGGTGGGGAACGTGAACGGACTGGGATGGAAGGAGGCATCGCATTTCCTCCGCAACATCGGGTTCCTCGATCTGGCGATCATCGACCGCCATATCCTGAAGCATATGCTCCGCTGCGGCGTCATCGCCGAGCTGCCGAAATCGATCGGCACACGGCGCACCTATCTGGAGATGGAGAACCGCTTCGCTGCACTGGCCGATGCGCTCGGCATGCCCCTCCAGGAACTCGATCTCCTGTTCTGGAGCTTCGAGGAAGGCAGTGTCCGCAAATGAACGCGAATCTTGGTCGGCGGGGGCGCACGGTGTCGAACGGATCTTCGTGGTGGAGATGAAATCTTCGCGAATAGGTGTGGATGCGGATATCGTAAAGTGCGGCGATTCCTGGATGAGATGATGAGAGATAGGGATAAGAGATGATGAGAGATAGAGATAGGATGAATGATAAGAGATGATGATGAGAGATAGGAGCAGGGGAAGGGGAAGGGGAAGGGAGTGAAACCGGTGTGCTATGGGCGATCGTAGTAGTGGGCTGCCGGGCAGGGGCCGATCCCGGAACTCTCTTGCCGGGAACGGGGCAGTGTTAGCCGGGAACCCTCCCGGCATATATGTTGCTTCTCGATTCTTCCCGCGCGGGATTTGCCGGAGATCACATCGGTCTAACGGGCGCATCCCGTATATTCGCTCCGCATTCGCAGCAGAGATCTCTCACACATATACTTTTTCAGTCAGTACTATGATGGAAAACAACCACGCAGACCTGGCCACGCGCTTCCCGGAGCTGGGGAACCCAGGCGCGGTAATGGCCCGCATCTCCGAAGCCTTTGTCGCCCCGGAGTATGCACGTGCAGCCTTCGGCCTGGTCCGTCATCTTCTGCGGTCCTACGGTACCGATGCCCGCTTCGGGCTCTCCACCGTTATCACCACTCCGCACGATTACAGCAATATCATCCTTACGCTGAGCCGGTGGTGGTTCCTCAATTTCCATATCGCCGATGCCGATGCCCTGGAAGGAGGGGATGATGTGGAGGAGATCGCACCGTACGATTACGAGGAGGTGCTGGAGAACGGACGCGATACCGCGGCCGATGATACCGATGCCACCGTGGTCGAGGGGGAGGATGTCGATGAGGATGATCTCGACGGCGAGGAGTTCGATGAGGATGATATGGTGGAGACCACCTTCTATCAGGTAGGTACCTTCCTGCTGGACAGCACCATCATGCCGCACGAGACGATCTTCGAGCGCGAGGATCTGGATTGTTATGCCTACGATTTCCCGGAGGATAAGATCTCGGCCGAGCGCTTCTACTGGGCGCGCATGGTGTGGGAACCGGAGGATCTGGCAAACGAGGACCTGGTCAACGCACTCCGCGCCAGCATGGAGTTCGTGCTCGGAACCTATGGCGATGACATGCCCTTCGCCGAGCATCACAACAGCGACTTCGCCCAGCTTATCGTCGATGAGGCGCTCTGCGAGCGTGTGATCGCCGCCACCGATTTCGGCGATGTCATCATCATCGAGGGCACCGGTCCGGAGCCGGAACCGGAAGCCTGAGTTCTCCGATAGTTCATACGATATGCGGCCCGTAACGGATCATCCGTTGCGGGCCGGTATCCGTGCGCATCCCTTCGGAACAGGAGCTTATTCATGCCGCACCTTACGATCTACCAGAAACCCACCTGCTCCACCTGCCGCGAGGTCCTCTCCCGCCTGCGCGATGCCGGAGTCGAGTACGACGCCATCAACTATATCACCGATCCTCTCTCCGGCCGGAAGCTGGCCGAACTGGCCGGCAAGATGGGGCTGGGCCCGCGCGACCTGCTCCGTACCAGAGAGCCGGAATACCGCCAGCTGGGCCTTGACGACCTCTCCCTGTCCGACGAGACCATCCTCGATGCGATGGTCCGGCACCCCTCGCTGGTGCAGCGCCCCATCATCGAGTATGGCGATCATGCCCTCCTTGCCCGCCCCGCCGCCCGCATCACCGATGCGCTGCGGGAATGGGGTGTGGGGAAGTGATGTTCTGATTTTCGATTTGCGATTTTCGATTGGGAGACGAGAAGAATTTCCTCTTCCGAATCCGGACTCCGGATTCGTTGACTCCGGACCGCGTGGCTCAGGGATTTCTCGGCATCCCGCGTTCTGGCCCGATACCTGTTGGTTGCTCTGGTAACACGGAGGTACGGTTATGGAAATGAGCCTGATGAGTTTTCTCCTGCTCCTTCTGATCGCCGCCATCTGCGGCGGGCTGGGGCAGTCGCTGGTGGGATATTCGGTGGGAGGATGTCTGGTGTCGATCGTGGTGGGGCTGGTGGGAGCCTATCTTGGGGCCTGGGTGGCTGCCGAGGTGGGGCTGCCGGAACTGTTCGCGGTGAATATCGGCGGCCAGCCGTTCCCCATCATCTGGTCGATCATCGGATCGGCAATCTTTGCGGCTATTCTCGGATTGATCCATAGAGCCATCCGGGGGCCGGGAACAACGTATTGACTCTTGCAATTGCAACGTCCGGGAGCCAACGGGGTTGGAGTTCAGAAGGCTGGAACATCCATGAGAGCCTGTGGCTCATCTCTGTTCCTCCCCTGTACTGCTAACTATTACCTATAACTACTAACTCCATCCAATGGATCTTGAATCGCTTCGTTCGCACGACCCTTCCGACATGTACTCGGCCATCCTTCACTTCCCCCGGTTTGCGCGCGAGGGAGTGGAGCTTGGCCGGAATGCACCGTCGCTCAACAGGGCCAAGGCACGCCGGATACTGATTCTCGGCATGGGCGGTTCCGCTATCGGCGGGGATCTCTTCCGGAGCTATATCTCCAGCTTCGCCGATAATGGCGGCGTCGATATCCATGTGGTGCGCAGCTACGCGCCGCCGCATATCGATGGCAAGACCACCGTGGTGGCAAGCTCCTACAGCGGCAACACCGAGGAGACTATCGCCGCCTACGAGGCATCCGCCGGAGCCGGGCAGACGCTGGTGATGACCACCGGCGGCCGCATCGCCGAGCTGGCCGACGAGAACCGCCATAAGAAGGTGATCCTTCCGGGGGGCCTGCAGCCGCGCGCGGCGCTGCCGTACAGCTTCTTTCCCCTCCTGTATACCCTCGCGGTGAAGTCCGAGCTGTTCGGTCCCGAAGTAAAGGAGGAGACCGAGCGGGGGATCGAGGAGACGATCACCCTGATAGAGAAGCTGGGAAAGAAATATGGCTCCGGCCCGAAGAGCAGCAACCCGGCATTTGCGCTGGCCCAGAAGCTCCAGGGCAATGTCCCGGTGATCTATTCGGCCTCCGACCGGCTGGATACGGTGAACATCCGCTGGCGCGGGCAGATTCAGGAGAACGCCAAGCAGCTCGCGTTCGGCAACCTGCTGCCGGAGATGAACCATAACGAGATCAATGGCTGGACCCATCCGGAGGATCTGGTGGGACGCTTTGTTGCGCTCTTCCTGCGCGACCGCGACGATCACGAGCGGGTGGCCGCACGTATCGATATCACCAAGAAGATCATCGCCAGGGGGGCAGGCGCCACCCAGGATATCCGCTCGCAGGGAGAGAGCCTGCTGGCCCGCATGTTCTCGCTGATCTATCTCGGCGACTGGGTGAGCTATTATCTGGCACTGCTGAACCAGACCGATCCCAGCCCGGTGCCGGTGATCGAGAGCCTGAAGAAGCAGCTTGCAAAGCGCTGATCGGAGCCTGCGGCGATAGCTGATACGGGGGCGGGGCTGCCAATGGCCTCCGCCCCTTGTTGTATGCATCGCTATAGTCATCCCCCCTGAATCCATATCAGGCGGGCCATAGTGCCATTTGCATACGCATTTCGTTTTTTCACAGAACGAGCTTGCGAACCGACCGGATTATTGCGAGCTTTGTCCTCCGCCGATCGGGGAGTAGCGTAGCCCGGTATCGCGTCTGCTTTGGGAGCAGAAGGTCGTCGGTTCGAATCCGGCCTCCCCGACTCTTTTTCTTCTTGCGCCCTGACGTCGTCGGGGCGCTTTTTTTTTCGGCCGCCATCCTGCCCCATCACACCGCCGGGGGGGAGAGCGCCGTTCTTCCGTGTCCGGACCGATCCTCCGGATCATATACCTCATCATCAGCGATCAGATGAACGATCACATGCCTGCGTCCATCCCTGTTCCGGCCGCGCTCATGCGTGCCCTGTTTCTCCTGATGCTCTCCGTTCTGGTCTCCTGCGGCAAGGGGGAGGAGCAGAACCAGGAGCAGGCAGCCGGCCGTGGCGGGAAAAAGTATGGTGGCGTCTACACCATGAACATCCTTCGCGGCAGTCCCAAGGGGCTCGATCCGGTGCTTATCAGCTCCAAACATGCCGACGATATCGCCTCGCAGGTGTTCGACCGGCTGGTTGATCTGAACGACAAGCTGGAGCTGATCCCGGAGCTTGCCCGCGCGCTCCCGACCATCAGCCAGGACGGGCGGGTCTATACCTTCGATCTGCGCACCGATGTCTTCTTCCACAACGATTCCTGTTTCCCCGGAGCAAAGGGGCGGCGCATGACCGCCGAGGATGTCCGCTACTCCTTTACCCGTGCTTGCGATCCCCGCACCAGCACCGTGGCGTTCTGGGCGTTCAAGGACAAGGTGAAGGGGGCCACCGAGTATTACAACCGGGTGCTCGCCATCACCGCCGGAAACTCCGCCACGACCCGTCAGGGAGGCGCCTCCGGCTCTTCGGCCAGGCCATCCTCTGGCAATGGGGCGGCTGGAAGGAATGCCGGCGAGCCGGACCCGATAGAGGGGTTCAAGGTGGTAAACGATTCCACGTTCCAGATAGAGCTGTTGCAGCCGTACGCGCCGTTCATCTATTATCTGGTGAACTCGCTGGGCGATGTGGTCCCGCGCGAGGCTGTGGAAGCCTACAAGGAGGATTTCTTCCGCCATCCGGTCGGCACCGGGCCGTTCACCTTCGTAAGCTGGACGCCGGATCGCGATCTGGTGCTCCGCCGCAATCCCAACTACTGGGGGCGCGATGGCGAGGGGAACCAGCTTCCGTTCCTCGACGAGCTTCGCTTCATGTTCATCAAGGATGACAAGATCCAGTTCAACGAGTTCGTTTCAGGCAACCTGAGCGAATCCTTCGGTATCCCCACGGAGCAGTTCCCCTCGCTGGTCGATTCCTCGCGCAAGCTCCGGCAGGCCTTCGACAAATTCCAGTTGCAGACCACCCCGGCGATGCTCACCTGGTATTTCGATTTCAACAACGTGAAGGTTCCCTTCAACAACGCCGATGTGCGCCGCGCCTTCAACTACGCCATCGACCGGGAGAAGATCGTCCGTTTCGTGCTTCAGAATTCCCCGTACGCTCCGGCGGTGCATGGGCTTGTGCCCCCGGTGTTCAAGGGATATCCGGTGGAGTCGATCAAGGGATACGAGTTCAATCCCGCCGAGGCGAAGCGCCTGCTGGCGCAGGCGGGATTCCCGGAGGGGGCCAACTTCCCGCAGGTGACGCTCCAGGTCTATCCGGAGCCGAGGCTGAATCAGGTGGCGCAGGCGGTGCAGGAGATGCTCCGCACCACGCTGAACGTGAAGGTCGATATCCAGGTCACCGAGTTCCCGCAGCTGCTCGATCAGGCGCAGCTCGGCCGGCTTCTCTTCTGGGGGAGCCGCTGGTACGGCGATTATCCCGATCCTGAGACCTATCTGGTGCTGCTGCACGGCGATCTGGTGCCGTCGCAGGAGGGGCTGCCAAGCTATCCGAACAGCAGCCGCTATAACAGCCCGCAGTTCAATGCTCTGTTCCGCAAGGGGGTTTCCACCATCGACCGCGTGGCCCAGATGAAATACTACGCCGAGGCCGAGCGGGTGGCGATGGCCGATGCGCCTATCATGCCCCTGTTCTACGAGATGCACTACCGCCTGCTTCAGTCCAACGTGCGCGACTGCCCGCTCGATGCGATGGCGCGCGTGGATATGAAATACACATGGCTGGACGAGAGCGGCCGCTAGAAAACGTTCGGCCTGGAGAATGCCGGCGCGGCGAGAGGGGGAACCGAATGTTCCCCCTCCGTCATTTTCGCGGCTCGCGCCCGGCGGTGGAATGATGAGTACGCGTTCCCGATTGTCGAATTCCGATGGCTACGGTTGTCTAGCCGAAGAGGAGAAGGGATGGAACCGGGAGGATCAGTGGGGCCGGCACCAACGGAAGGCACCGCAGCGATCGCGGGGCGATTCCGGAGCAGGGGAGAATGCACTATCTACATACTCAAGCATCTGGAGTCATCATGATGAAGATAGAATCGTGGGCGTTCATCCGTGGAGCGCTTGCCGCCGGGATCATCGGTCTGGCGGCCGCCGGTTCCCTCCGTGCCCAGAGCGGCACGCCTCCGGCAACCTCCCTGCTGACGGTAGGGCCGGCAGCCACCGTGGGCGCATCGATGAGCATCAGCCCGCCGGATGGATTGAAGGTGGCTCCCTCCTTCGCCTACGGGTTCGGCGCGGAGATGGTCTATCCTCTCACCTCCACCATCGGCGGCACGTTCGGGCTGGGCTACCAGAGCCGCGCGATACGGCTCCGCAGCCTCGCCAGCGCCGATGTCTACCAGTCCACCAGAGTGGGATATTTCAGCATCACGCCGGGCGTTCATTTCAGCTCGTTCTGGATAGGGATGAACTTCGGGCTGCCGCTTGCCGGAAGCCGTACCACGCAATCGGGAGCGGGGGTGCCAGCATCCACCAAGACGATGGATGATGATGCGTTCGAGCAGGTGGAGGTGATGATCGAGCCCCGTGTCGGCGCGCTGATCCCGATCTACGAAGGGAATGCCGGCTGGATGGCGATCAGCTTCAGCGGCGGCTTCTCCCTGAACGAGTTCTTCGATCGCGGCGAGATGCCCCCCAACCCCGAAAAGGAACTGGGAAACTACCAGACGGTATCAGCGCACTTCGGCCTCACCTACCAGTTCGCTATTCCGGGCACGGAGAGATGACACGGAGAGATGAGAGGGGGAGGTGGTAGCGAGTACCGCCGGGGTATGACGAGGAATATCCGTGGCCCGTTCGCGGGCTGCACCCGCTGCCGCCGGTCCGTGGCCGTTGCAACCGGAACCACCCGCGTATCACGCTGTTCCGTTCCAGCGGCCACGCCCCTCTTCACCAGTCGAAAATCTAAAATCGTCAATCGAAAATCCCCCCCAGACTTCCTATCCAACTGTAACCCTAGCGCCGTATATGTAGAATGCTGCGAGGTTTTTAGTAGGTTTGGGGCCAAAACACAGAGTCCGGGGATAGGGGAGGCTCTCGGGGTTGCATAACGGCACGCGAGTGGATATCCACTACAGACCCGGCCTTGAAAACTAGCTCAGAGAATCCGTGAGGTTTATGATGGTCAGAACACTCCTCTGCATCATGGGATTGCTGTTCTCGGTCAGTATCTTCTGCCCGGCCCATCTGCATGCGCAGACTGAAGTGGAGATGATAGAGGAGGAGTACACAGGGGAGACCCTTCCGTATTTCGGTATCGGGCTCGGATATTTCCGCATGCTCACCTTTACCGATTACGAGGCGATCAACCAGGTGAGCGATAATCTGGTAGGAGATTTCACCGGCCCGTTCAACACCGATTTCTTCGGCCTTACCTTCACTCCCGGAATCTTCCCGAACCTGCGAGCCGGGCTGTACGCCGGCATCGGCAACAAGCAGCTTACCCGGCAGGTGCGCCCGCAGGATGCGCCCGATACGGCCACCTATACCAGAACGGTCTATTATACCCAGGTCGATGGGGCCATCCAGATCGATTACGCCCTTACGGTCTCATCGGCGTTCACGATCTTCCCCGGCGCCATGGTGGGATATGGACGGAGCACGCTGGGCGCATCGCAGACCCGTAACTCCGGCACCAATTTCAACGAGGTGTTCGGAGGGGGGATCTTCGAGGGGACCAATCCCAACTCCAACCGGTTCGCCCGCGCGCTGAGCTATCATATCTATGCCTATCCCACGGTCAATTTCGAGTACACCCTGACGCCGAACATCATGATGCGCCTGGGAGCCGGCTACAGCGTTACGCTTGCCACAACCGACTGGGCCGACGAGGGGGGAGTGAAGCTGCTGGATGCCCCCGACATCAAAACCGATGGCCCCTCGGCGCAGATCGGCCTTTTCCTGGGACTCTTCCAGCACTAGTGCCGCGGGCAGGGCGTTGCGCTGGCATACCATTAGAAGAGATAAAAGCAATCCATGAGAGCAAACCGACCCCTAACGAGATTTATGCGGCTACCGAACGTTTTCAACATCTGCGCGGCGCTGGTACTGGCGTTCGCCCTGGCCTCCCCGATGTATGCGCAGAACGGGGACGAGTTCGATTTCGATGATATCCCCGTCGATGACGCCCGGCAGTACTACGTGGCCGTGGGTGGTGGCTATCTCGGCATGCTGGCCTTCCCCGATTTCGATGAGCTGAACACGGTCAGCCGGGGGCTTGGCCTCCCAGACTTCGAGGGGCAGCTCTATATGAACGGCGGCGGCGGACTGATAAGCCTTCTGGTGGTGCCCAATATGCGCCTCGGCATCTTCGGCGCCTCAGGCTCGCGTATCATCCAGTCGGATGTGACGCTCCCGGAGGGTACCTACAAGCGCTCGCTCCGGTTTACCTCCACGGTCACCGTCGCACAGGTCGATTACGCCATCCGGCTGTTCCGCTCCTTTACCATCCTCCCGGGGCTGATGGCAGGTGCCGGCACCTACAACCTGGAGCTTACCCAGAGCCGGAACAACGGCGAGGATTTCCCCGATGTCTTCCAGACCGGCAACGCGGCCGTGGCTAACCGCTACGCGCGCATCTCCAGGGGCCATTTCTTCTACAATCCCGCGCTGAACCTGGAGTTCGCGGCCACGCAGTTCGTGATGTTCCGCGCCGGCGTGGGCTATAGCGGCACGCTCTGGCCGGGCACCTGGACCGATGGCGCCGAGGTGGCGGTGAACAATGTGCCCGATATCAAGGCCGATGGCCTGACGTTGCAGTTCGGCGTGTTCGTGGGTCTGTTCCAGACCCAGTAGATAAAAACATCCGCGGCAATGCCGGGCCTATCGCCATGTGTTGCCCGGCCCCGGTTGAACGATACAACATGAACAACGGAAAAGGGCGGGCCCTGCGTGATGCGGGCCCGCCCTTCGTGCATGGTGCGGTATGAGTTGCTGGCCGGCGGCTCTGCTCCGGTTACAGAACGTCGGTAGCGGCCGGGTTCTTGATTCCCGCCTGCGCGCTCATCTCCTCGTTCTGAATCGCCTGATGGAACAGCTGCAGCATCGGGATGGTCATCCCCATGGCGCTGTAACCGCCGTCGTGATAGAGGTTCTGCATGGTCACCTTCCGGCTGAGATCACTCAGAAGGGTGACCACATAATCGCCGCAGTCCTCGGCCGTGGCATTGCCGAGCGGGGAGATCTGGTTGGCGTACTCGAACATCTTGTCGAAGTTGTCGATGCCGCTGCCGGCGCGGGTATAGGTGGGGCTCTGCGAGACCGTGTTGATCCTGATGCCCCGCGAGGCCAGGCGCGAGCCGTAGCTGCGCACGATCGATTCCAGGAGCGCCTTTGCGTCTCCCATGTCGGCGTAGGTATGGTAGTTCCGCTGCGCGGCGATATAGCTCATCGCGATGATGCTGCCGCCATCCTTGATCGCCTCGTTCTTTATCGCATAGCTGATGATCCTGTGCAGCGAAAGGGCCGAGACGTCCAGGGTGCGCATATACCAGTCGTAGTTGAGATCCTGGTACGGGACCGACTTGCGGATGTTCTGCGACATGCCGATCGAATGGATGATGAAATCCACCTGGCCGAGTTTCTCCTTCAGTTCCTTGAACGCCGCATCGATCTCCTGATTGTTGGTGGCATCGCAGGAGATCACCGGGGCATCCCCGCAGAGAGCCGCCAGTTCATGCACCTTGCCGACGCGAAGCGCAACGGCCACATTCGAGATTGCAAGCTGCGCCCCTTCGCGATGCGCCGCGAGTGCGATCTGCCACCCGATACTGCTCTCGTCGAGCGGACCGAACACGATTCCCCGTTTCCCCTCGAGCAGACCGTACGATTTCTTCTCCGACATGGTCAACGTCCGTTAAGATTGCTATGTACTGCGCGCCATGCTCAGGAGTCCGGCGCGCTGGAGCGCCGGAAAATACGGAGGAAACGCCACGTAGCTATCGTAAAAAATGGAAGTGGTGCCGCCCCCGTCACCCGGTACCGTTACCGGGTTCGGTTACCGGGTACGGTGGGGGAGCCTGGATGGCAGGCGCGGCGCTCGCACGGGGCCACCGCTCTTATAACGACTCCTCATCCATGACGTAGTTGTCCAGCGCCATGGATTCTATGCCGAACCGCCGGGCCACATCCTGCGCGAACAGACCGGCATAGGGACCGTGCACCGCCCAGACCCGTTTCGGGGCGACTGCCGCGATGATCTCCATCAGCTCATCGTAGTCGGCGTGATCGCTCAGGGGGGCCATCAGACTGGCGCGCTGGCTGGCCCGGCGCTCCTCGATGAGTGCCCAGCCGCTCACATAACAGATCCGTGCGGTTGCCATCTTGTCGGTCATCTGGGCACGCGCATGCGGCGGTATCACCCATGCGCGCGGCTCCTTGCGCCGCTGGAGGTTGTAGCGCACGATATCGCCGAAGTCGAATCCCCATCGTTTATAGACTTCCGTGATATGCCAGGTGGAGCCGTGCAGCAGCATCGGTATGCCCGCCTCGGCCAGGATGCTCATGATCTCCTGCCCCTTGCCGAGAGAGTAGCCGAGGAATACCGGCGTCAGCCCCTCGGCAAGACAGGTGCGCGCAAAGTCCACCATCTGCGCGGCCACCTGCTCCTCCGGGGGAAACCGGAATATCGGCTGGCCGAAGGTGCACTCCATCAGAAGATCGTCGGCCGGTTCGAACAGGGCGGTCCCGCTGGTGCGCCCCGGCCGGGTCTTGACATCGCCGGTATACAGAAGCCGCCTGCCGTCGGCGCGCTCCACCAGCACCTGCGCGCTCCCCAGCACATGGCCGGCCGGGAGCATCTTCATCCGCCAGTCCCGGAACTGCTGCCACTGGTCGTACTCCATCTTCACGATCTCGCCGATATGCCCGCGCGCGCGGAGCAGATCGGCCGTCTGCGGCGTTGCGAACACCGGCATCAGCCGGTTCTCCGCCGCGTGATCGGCGTGGGCGTGGCTGATTACCGCCGGACCTCGCCCGTTGACGGTATCGAACTGAACCAGAGGGTTCTCTATCTGAAATCCGCGCGCCAGGGAGCGGATGCCGAAGGGATTTTGCATGACTGTAAAATACGTTCTGATAGCTCCGACGCGAACGGCGTGCCATCCGTTTCCGGGATGCACGGCCCCGGGAGACCCTGAACGATGGGGAATGGATGGAACGTGGCGAAGGTCGTTGGGATGCAGCTGTAGTATCATTCCCGCTGCCGGCGGGAGTGCAATGATGCAACCCTGAAATGTCTTGCGCGTACCTGCTGGCTCGCCCGATATTCCTGTTCTCCTTCTACGGGATCATCAAAGGAAACGGGCGGTGCGGCCGGATACCACCGGCGGTATATCACTGTAATATTCGGATGTATGGAAACGAAAGATATCGTTCTGCTGATTGGTTCGTTGTTTGTCATCGGGGTCTGGTTTGCCGTGCTCCATACTGCTGAGAAGGAGGCCAGGCGAAAGCTCGGCCACGACGTGGTGGAGATTCCGCTGAGCCGGCGCTGGGCGCATCCGATGCGATGGCTGCTGCCGGTGTTCATCGTGGGTATACCGGTTGCGCTGGCGGTTGTCGGCATCCTCAACAATATACCGTTCGATGAGATGTTTTTCGAGATCATCCAGTTCCTCGGCTTCGGCTCGCTTATCTACGGGCTGCGCAAGGCGTCGGTAATGATGATCGGCTCCAAGGGGATTTCGCTCGGCCCGAAACATCAGGTGGAGTGGGACCGGGTTGATGATCTGAAATGGGATAAGGATATCGGCCAGCGGCTCTGGGGGCTCACCTTGAGCGTCTGGGACCCCAAGCGGAAATATCGCAGCAAGCAGCGCTATTATGTGCGCCGCCAGATGAAGGATGAGGTCACCGCGCAGATCGGGCGATATCATGGCGGCGTCCTGGAAGAATCCGGAGCGGCCGTGCCGGCGTAATTCATACGCAGAGCCGGACCGGCTGAACCATCCTCACGCAAAGCCGCAGTGGCGCAACGAAACGCGAAGAAGAAAGAGCGATATCTCGAATATCCTCTTCTCTCATCTTGGCGCTCCTTTGCGTCTCTGCGGCTTTGCGAGATGCATTCCCCCCGGCCGAGCGCACGCTTCCTCTCTTGTCCATCGCCACTCCCTTCCCGTAAATCGTCAATCAAAAATCGGTAATCTCAGCACGCTTCCTTTTTCACAAATGCCTTTACCACCTTCGCCATGGAGGTTCCCTCATATATCAGCCTGTAGGAGCCGGCGGCGGCCGGTACCACGAAGGTCTCCGCGTAATTGAATCTCTGGCGCATTCCCCCGGCGGTTTCCAGAATGATGGAGCTTCCTTCAACGAGACTGAGCACATGGCAGTCGTTGCCGGTTTCCACATCTATCGCCCTCTCGAATTCCAGGCGATGGACGTCGTAGAAATGCTCCGGGTGCGTGGGCAGATGAACGATCCGCCACCCCTCTCCGGCCTGCAGGAGCGATGGCCTGGAGATGAATTCCTCTCTGATCCGGTCGCCTTTTCTATCGAAATAAAGATTCTCGTAGGCACGCGCGATATTCAGCGGACGGAGATTTCCCTCCAGATCGCGGCGCACCCAGTCGTACATCTTGAAGGTGAAGATATACGGCGTGGCGCTGATCTCCAGCACCAGATTATTTATGCCGGAGCAGTGGATGGTGCCGTTCGGGATCAGAAAAAGATCTCCGCGCGATGCGGGTTCGGAATTGACATATCGCTCCACATTCACGGCCGTTCCTTCACGCGCGCTCCGTTCCAGTTCATCCCGGAATTCCTGCGGGTCGATATCCTCGCGGAATCCCAGATAGACTCGCGCGTCCGGCTCGCAGTCGAGGATATAATAGGTCTCATCCTGCGTGAAATTCTCCCCGAAATTCTCCCGGATATATTCCGGGCGCGGATGGCACTGCACGCTCAGGTTGCCGCCGCCGTAGGTGTCGAGAAAATCGAAGCGAATGGGAAATTCATTTCCGAACCGCCCGGCGCAATCGCCCAGCACCTGGGCGCCCCGGTAGAACATCAGTACATCGAACGATACCTCCAGCAGACGCCCATCGCTGGAGAACATCAGGCCGTTCTCCGGCGCTATCAGCTCGAACGACCACGCGTAGTTCGGTGCGCTCTGCGGCAGATCCGGGATATGATTCTTGATCCATTGTCCTCCCCACGGGCCCGGCTCGAACCAGGGGCGCGGGCGGAGCACGTTGCGGCTCATCCGGTCCAGAGCATCACGCAGATCATCGCCGCTCATCCACGCCGGTTCATCGGGTCGCTGCTCGTCGATGATGGTATCGATGCGGGGGAGAAGTTCCTCCTTGTGCCGCGAGAGCGCGGGCCAGTCCACGAAATAGAAGCGTTTGTACGCCTGCTTCGCCGTGGCTGGAGCGCCGGCGCCGATAGGGGAGGCCGATCCGGAGCGGGAGCGGAACTGTATCTCGTTTTTCGGCAGGTCCACATACACCAGATGCCCATCCCATCCCGCCAGCGCCGCGCCGCTGCCGTAGATGATGTTCAGGGCGGAGGCCGGATCGGGACGGAGCTCCCCCAGCACTGCGGGATCGAAGAAATCGGCGAGGGACCCTGGAAACCTGGTGCCCCAGAGCGGATCATCGCCGCCGAGATACGGGGCAACCAGCTCCCCGATCGCATCGGCGGAGCGGAGCGCGGCGGCGGCGTTCGTCCAGTGCGGGGAGACCCCGAGCCGGGCAAGCTCCGCATGGAGCGCGCTCCGGAAGAACTCCCAGAGCACTCCGCCATAGCCATCTATCACGACTGTGCTCTCCGGGGCCAGCCGGGCAGCGAGCGATGCAAAGCCAAGGCCGATGCGCCCGTCCCCGACCGGAAATGCCGGATAGATATCGTAGGCTCCGGGGGGAGGGGGAGTATGCGTTGCCGGAGGCAGTGCCTGCGTCGTAGAGCGGAACGTGCCGTGGGCCACCGCTGAATTCTCCTGCTTCATGTCACTCTCCCTGTCCCGGTCTGTTGTAGTCATCGGCATAGCGGGTGATATCCTCCTGCTGCCAGTTGCCGAACGCCACCTCCAGCACTCTGACGCGCCCGCCGCCGCTGCTCAGGCGGTGGTGCTGGCCGGCGGGAATCCAGAATTCGTCCCCGGCGTTACCCTGATGAACCTCATCGCCGATCTGAATCTCGGCGCCATCATCCAGCACAATCCAGAGTTCGGCGCGCCCGGTATGCGATTGCAGGCTGAGCCGCTCTCCCGGCTCCACGGTCATCATGCTGACGGTGGTTTCCTGATTGAATGCGTACTGCGAGAAACTGCCCCACGGACGCATAACGCGCGGGATATCGGGCATCCGCTCGGGAATCGGTTTGGTGACGTAATTGCTCATGAAACGTAAATGAATAATTGGCAGATAATAGATAATTCACGTTGCCAGGTGGATCACCAATGGCAATCGCAGAGCATGGGCCGCTCCTCCGGAGCTTCCTCCACCTTGAGGTGCGTTGTGCTACAGACGGGCGCCCCCTCCGGGGGCCAGCACTATCACAACGGCAGACACACAACGGAGTATAGGGCAGAACAGCGGCCCATTCTTCGGTGGCCGCAAAGGGATGCTCCATCTGACCTCGGTTCCCACACCTCGCAACGCGGATTAGATATGATAGCCATCAGTAGAGCGAGACGAGCACCGAGGCTATCCCTGACCAGCCCTTTAGTTCCATACGGTATCATTCAAGATTATACCAGATCCCGTGATCGCAGCAGGGCGTGAGGTCATTCGTGAAGATTTCAGGATGTTCGATGCGATCCGGTAGCAGCGATGCGGCACCCCCCGCCAAGATTCGCGAAGATTCGCGGATTATGGGTATACTTGCATCCCGGCAGCGCTTTCTCCAGAATCCTGTCGAACCGTATATCCCTGCTGCCGGAGGTAATGCCGGGCCGATTGAACCCGGCTACGCTCCAACCCGGCGCAACCCTAACAGAGTGAGATCCATCCATGGGCCGCATCGCATCGCTTCTTCTTCTGGGCATCCTCGCCGTCGTGCTTCTGCCGGCTCGTGCATCGGCGCAGTCCATTGGCGATCCGGCCGCCGACCGTATGGGAACGGTGACCTTTACGCTGAACGGGAAGACCCATACCTCCATGGTGAAGGCGTACATGGTCGATAACCGTCTGTTCCTGAACGGCACCTGGGTGGAAGATAGCACGGTACGGTTCGGAAGAGCAGGGCTGGCCTCCACGTTCCTGCTGCGTGTCAACGGTGCGGTGGGACGTCATAGCGTCTCGGCCGCTACCGGGGCTGACGCCGGCGCATTCCTTTCGGTGCTCTACGGCGGCACGGCCCCCGGCCGGATGTATGAGATCCTCCGTGCCGACGGCCGTGGCGGCGACGGTGCGGTGACCCTGGAACGGCTCACCGATATCTGGGCGGAGGGGACATTCGAGTTCACCGCCTACGATACCGGCAATCCCGGCGTCACCAGGAATATCACCGGCCGCTTCGAGACGGAGTACAAGAGGATCGGGGCCGAATAACGATCATCGCGATTGTTGCGGGCATGATCGTTCATGCAGATATTTTGAAAGGAAGAAGCGGCGGCGTCCGGATGACGCCGCCGCTTCTTTTTGTTCCTGGTTGCCGGTGCGGCGCAGAACGTTCCTGCGGCGCCTTCCCGATCCGTTCCGGCGCGCGGCACAGGGGCCGGTTCATCGAACTAGGAGGGGTTCTGCTCCTGGGGCTTGGGGACGAACTTGATCGATACCGAGTTCACGCAATGCCGCGTGTTGGTCTCGGTGA
>JBMDXA010000037.1:0-2817 GCA_048594725.1 Candidatus Kapaibacteriota bacterium | reverse complement strand
CGCCAGCTATAGCCATGATGATACATACCGCCACGGCCAGAGAACTCCATAATCGGCACATGGAAGGATATAGAAAGGAGTGGGCCTGTAGAGAATAGTTCATAGATCCATACCTGATATTGTTCAAAGAAAAAGTGTCAAGGAAATCATGTATAGCGGCGGAGAAACAATGGAACGGCAGCTTCGCCCGATGCGGAAGCTATCATTCGTATACGGCATGCCATATCACCCTGCTCTCATGAGAAAAGCATTTTATGCCTTCTTCTCAACGAGCAGATACAGTGAAAGGATCTTTTTCAGGCTACGGATGCTGATGTTGAACCATCAAAGCAAAGCACAGCCAGCGGCTTGTTCCCAAAGGAGCACGCCAAAGAAAAGAATGCTGGAGAAAAACGATTGAGGCCAGTGGCAAACCGTGACTGAAATACCCTGCATGGCGGAACCATCGGAAAGCATTCAGGCGAAACAGGGCTGATGCGTTACAGACGTGCGAAAACCGAGGCCGAATATATCGTGCTCCAACCCGCTCCGCAAGTGCTTTAAAGATATTTCTTCACATGTCGGTGTGATGGAATAAGCCGCGTTCGAACATACTATTCAACGGATAGGGGTGGCCGCAGACCGAAACTCCAGAAGGATACGGGACGGCTCTCTCCCTCTCGATTCACACACCCGAATATCCGTATCCCGGCACCGGAACTCCCCGCATCGGCTCGCCGCGGATAATGGCGATCAGCATCATCTGGAGCACCAGGGCCGGCTCGGTGCGGCTGGTTTTCAGGGCGATATCGGCGTGCAGGATAGACTCGAACGCATTGCGCAGGTGCGACATCGGATAACGGGAAACCGCTGCCAGATATTCGTTCAGGAAAAATGAGGAGATGCCGACGCTACGGGCCATCTCGTTCTGGTCCTTCGACCGCGTCCGCAATTCGATCAGCCGCCAGAGGATGGTGAAATAACGGGTGAGCATCGTAAGGGTAAGCTGCTCCGGCTCCCCGGCGCGCAGCATCCGCTCGGTGATCTCCACGGCCAGTTCCAGATTCTTGGCGCCGACCGCTTTCTGAAGTTCGAAGACGTTGTAGACCTTCGAGGCACCCACCACCGCGCGCACATCCTCGGCGGTGATCCGCTTCCGCTCCTCCACGAACGTAAAGAGCTTTTCGATCTCATTACTGATAACCCGCAACGCCCCCCCGGAATATCCCACGAACAGTTCCAGCGCATCCGGTGTGATCTCCTTCCCCCGGCTCCTGATCCGAGCGGCGGCCCAGGAGGGGAGGTCCCGATCATACACTTTCTTGAACTGCACGCTGGCCGCGTTCTCCACGATGATATTATAGGGAGCCTTGGCGGTCTGTCCTCCTTTCCCTTTGGAGAGGAAATCGGAGGTGGCGGCCGTCATCACCAGCACCGTGGTGGGAGAGGGGGTTTTCATATACCGGACGAAGGGAGAGTTCTCGTCCGGCTTGCCGCGCAGCGCAAAGGTTCTATCCAGCTCCCGCACCACCACCACGCGCCGCTCGGCCATCAGCGGATAGGCCGATGCACGCTCCACGATATCGTTGAGAGTGATCTCGCTCCCGTACAGCAGGTCGAAATTGAAGCTGCGGGTGCTCTCATCCACGGCGGCATCCATGATACGGGCGCAGGCCTCATCGATCAGGAACTCCTCATCACCGAACAGGAGATAGACCGGATCGAACTTACCATGCTTCAGAGATGTCTCAAGACTGTCGGGCGCTACTACTGGCATCGGAGGTTAAGGCTGATTTACGGTTCAACTGGAGGCAATATAACGATCCGGACGACCGCACATACAGGGTCGATTCCCCTAGCCGGAATAGGAGACCGCCGGCCGAAACGACGGCACAAGCCCGGGCCGTGGGATGAAATAACGGGAATAGGGCCGGCATCATGCCATGGGGCACGATACGGCGCCATCGATATCCATAGATATATAGTATGGCGAGGCGCCGATGGCTGCCGGCGGGAACGCCGGTTCCGGATATTCTCATCGATGTATCCCGATGAAATGCATCCGCATGGGTCGCCGCCATTGGAAATGCACTACGATAGGATATTGGAACGGCATGGATTTATGCCGGGTGGAATTTCCCCTGCACAATACCAGCAAAGCATTCCCGTGCAACGGACGAGAGCGGATTTCATATCAGTTAAGCGGATCGTAGTTGTCAGTACGATTCCCGTAGAGATCTCCGTCTTAGGGCCGGACCATTATCCCCCCTGCTCCCGGCATATTTCTCAGCGGCTGCGCCCACGGATTATCACGAAGCATGATCGGTGCAGATAGGCAATGATTGAAGTCATCTCCATTTACATCCCCTCAAGGATCAGGAGAGAGTATGATGGAATAGGAGATCGCCTGATGATACCGTCCGGCAGAACACATCCGCAAAGAATGATATTCCCGCCGGTAGATGATAGCGTGTTCCGGAGAGTGGGCCCGGCGGGCGCCAGGCTACACCATAAAAAAACGGGCTCTCCGTATACTGAGGAGAGCCCGTTCCCGGAATTATGGCCCGGTCAATTCGGAATCAGAAGGAAATTATCCCTCCGACTCGCCATTTCCATTCTGCGAGCCGTTGTTGCTCTCCCCCTTCCTGGGACGACCGCGACGGCGCGGCGCAGCTGCCTCGGTGGCACCCTCGGGACTTTTACGGGGACGTCCACGGCGGCGTGGTGCCGACTGCGTCTCGCTGCTCTCCTCGGCATTCTTGCGCGGGCGGCCACGGCGGCGGGCAGGGGCGGTGCTGGTCTCGGTGGCGGAAGCATCGGCGGATTCGCTCTTGCGCG
>JBMDXA010000036.1:0-15324 GCA_048594725.1 Candidatus Kapaibacteriota bacterium | reverse complement strand
GGCGGTAGCGCCCTTGCTGATGGTCCCGAAGGCCAGCGGAGCGGTAGCGGTGGCGGTGATCGGGGTGATGATCGTAGCGGTGGAGGTGACGGTGGCCGACTGGGCCAGAGCGGCGTTGGAGAGGATGACCAGAGCGACGAGAGCGGCGAGGAGGCGGAGGAGGTTGTTCATGATCGAGAGTCCGGAGTTGAGTTGATCGAGCTGTTTTTGTTGTAACTGAAAAGAGGAATAAGGAACGGTGTGCCAACACGGAAAAGGTTGGAAATTTGACTGGATTGTGGGGTGGCGGAGTTTTGAAGGTGTCTGAAAAGCGGACGGAATCCGATAAGCAGGCGCGAACGAGGTCGAACGAGTGCAGGCAGAAGCGAGGAACAGGGAGCGAGGCGGTGGAGATGAAATCTGCGCGAATGAGCACGTGATGGACTTCTATCATCGGAAGATGACAGGGGGTGCCAGGAATGTGAGAGCATAGGCTGGAGAAGGGAACGGAGCAGCGGATAGCAGGGCACAGACCTGTGATACGATGGCCCGGCTTCCTCCTTTCCGTTACTACTATCCCCTGCCTCTCACCCCTAATCCTCCGCCGTTACCAGCGTGCCCACCGATGCGCAGGGATCGGCAACGTAACTCTGGAATTTCTCGACCAGAGGGGTGGAAAGCCATCGCGAATCGCTGCTCTGGCGTCCCAGGCGATATAGCCCGAGTTCCAGATAATACTGCTCCAGCGGCCGCTTGCCGAAACGGTAGCGCCAGTCGATCATGGTGAACAGGGGGAACCAGGTATAACCGTGCACCGGAACACCTCTGCCACGCAGATCCCGGATCGCCGCCAGCGAGGCATCCAGCCAGGCCGAACGCAGCTCGTCCGAGCCGAACGCGCTTGTCTCGGTGACGATCACCGGCGCCTTGTAGCGATCGTAGTAATCGTGGATCATCGTGGCGAAACCGGAGCCATCCTGCTCGGTGGCACGGAATGCCAGCCGCCCGCGATGGTCGATGAAGATCTGCTGGGTGGACCATTGCGGATAGAAGTTCAGGCCCAGCACATCGAGCGTGATGCGGCGCGAGACCAGCGATTCCAGATCGTTCGGGGAGGCGCCATTGCGCACCAGCCAGGGGAAAAGAAGATGATCGGGGGTCACCAGGCCGGTCAGCAGATCGTAGCTGAGATAGCCCCGGTGCTGCTCCTCCCGGGCCAGCGCCTCCAGATCGTCCTTGATGGCACGGGTCAGACCGGTGGCCTCCACATGCACCATGATGGCATCGGGCTCCACCTGTTTTATCGCATCCACCGTCAGGAGCACCCCCCGCACCAGCTGGAGCATCACCTTGATATATCCCTGGTCGCCACGGATATACGGGGGCCAGACCCCGCGCTTGCCGCACATCAGGGAGTTCACCAGCGGCTCGTTCAGCGGCGTATACCAGCGGATCAGCCCCTTGTAGCGGGCGGCGAATGCCGCCGCATAGGCGGCCACCGCGCGCGGATACTCCGGACTGGCGAACTCCCGCTTCAGCCAGAACGGGCAGCCGTAATGCATCAGGTCGAGGATAGGGGTGATGCCGAGTTCCTCTACCAGATAGGGGATCACCTGATCGGTCCAGCTCCAGTCGAATCGCCCCTGTTCCGGCTCCACCCGGTACCAGGGAACACCCCAGCGGATAGCCTGAAGGCCGAGCTTGGGGGCAAGAGCAAGATCCTCCCGCCAGTTATCGTAATGCCCCATCAGCTCGTATTCCTCCAGCGGCCGGTACCCCGGACGGCTCTGAGGGATGAACGTATTTTCAATGCCGCTGGCCCAGATGAAATCCCCGGGCTTCGGCGCTATGGCAATCGTGTTCATGAACTATTCTTTCGAGCACTGGACTGATCCGCCATCGGTATGGCCGCTCCGGAATCTGACGGCTGGCGCCCCGTTATCGTGATATCGCCGTCACACGCACCATATCGAACCCCACGGCGGCACCCCGCGCATAGAGTCCCAGATGAGCTGCTTCACTGGCAACATCCATCTGCCCCAGTTGTGTTCCCTCCCACCATACCGCCAGCCGTGTTCCTTCCTTACGAAACCTGAAATGCTGATGGATCGATGGATCGAACTCCGCCGGAAGCCTCATCGCCTCCGTGCCGGCATCGCCATCAACCGTTATCTGCCACCCCTCACCGGCGCGCTCCACCCTCAGCAGAGGACCCGGAGCATCGGGGCCGGCGGCCGGCAGAAACCCGTAGCATCCCCCCGAATCGCCTCCATCGCCGAGCCGCGCATTGACGATCGCCTCGTACGATCCGAAGCCCACACGTTTTTCCAGCACCGATTCCAGCTCGAACCGTTCGCGCCGCATCTCCCTTCCCTCCACGCTCCACCCCCGCGCTCCGTCGCGGCTTTCCCAGCCGAACGTCTCTGGGGCACCATCCTCCATGAACAGATCCTCATACCCGTAGGTAAGCTCGAATCCGGTGAACGCCACGGCGGTACGCTCGGTAAAGAGGGTAAGCTCCGTCGGGACGCCGTGCAGCCGCCCGTTCCAGTGGCGGCTATGGCCGTCGATAGCCACCGCAACCGCCCCATGATTCAGCTCCAGCCGCACCAGATGATCGGCGTGGGGATCGAATCCGGGAGGGAGATGGATCTGTTCCTGGCGCCAGCCATCGGGTCCGCCATCGCGCCCCACGATCATGACCCGCCCATCCGGCGAGAATCCGAGCCGGAGCAGAGGCCCGGCATGGCTGTTCAGGATGACGCCGTATCCCCCCTCCCCCACATTTTTCAGCGCATGGAACTGGATCTCGGCAAGAAACGCCGGGGCCTCCAGCCGCAACCCGGCCGAACAGAACGATTCGATCGACGGCTGCGACGCGGTCCGTTCGGTAACATCCCAGTATTCCCCGGAGAAATGCCACCGGGCTCCGTTCCCGGCCGGAGCGAAGCCACGCACCGAAGGAAGGATCGGCATGGGCTGCGGCTCGGATGTCGGCCCCAGCACTATAAGCCGTCCGCCGACGAACTCCATCCGGTCTATCGCCAGCACGCGCATGCTGGCATCCGGTGTCCAGCGATGATACACGCAGAACAGCTGGCGGTTGTCGGGGCCGCGCACCACCGAGTTATGACCCGGCCCTATCACCGTTCCCGGCACGGTCCGCAATATCGGAAGAGCCCGCTCGCCATCGGCATACTGATCCCACTCTGCTGCGGAATTGATGGTGCGGCTGGTGGCATATCCTACCCCGTAGCTCAGGTTCTGCCAGTTTCCTCCGCTGAACATCTCGTAGTAGAGCCCTTTGTGCTTCAGCACGAACGGCCCTTCCACGGTATGCCAGCGCACGCCCCCCTTGGATTCGCGCCGGGGATCGTAGACCTGCCAGTCGTAGCGGGCGCGGGCCACCGGCTGCGGGGCGCCCGCAAGGGTCAGCGGATCGATCATCCGGTCGTACACCGTGCCGGTGCCGATAAAGGAGTGCTCCAGGAAATCGGTGGCGTAGAAGAAATAGAGGGAGCCGTCATCATCCTGGAACAGATGGGCATCGATGGCGAAATCCTCTCGCGTAAGCCCCCGTCCCGCATCGGTGAAAGGACCGTCGGGGTGTTCGGCCACCGCCACGCGGATCTCCATGCGCTCCTCGTTTCCCACGCTGTAGTACATGTAGAAGCGCCCGTTCAGGTAGCTCACTTCCGGCGCCCAGTAGCACCCGAATCCTCCCGGCAGGGGGTCCATCGCACCACAGATCTCCGTCCAGTGCACCAGATCGTGCGATCGCATCACACCGAAACAACGTCCATCTTCACGGAAGTCGGTACAGTAGGCCCAGAACTCGCCACCATGCTTCAGCACATACGGATCGGGAAACGACCGGTTATGGACAGGATTCCGGTAGAAACGGGGGCTCTCTTCTGATGATTGGGACATAAGGGGAGTACAAACTGGTCTGCTCGATATGGGTTTATCCCGCCGGCCCGGCCCTGGTCGGTTCGATACGGCCGCAACGGGGGAATCAAGGGGTATCAAACTTTCATGCCACGGTGCAAAACGAAGGACGGACAAGAAGAGAAGCGGCCCCCCACTCCCTGAAAACCTGCAAATACCCCTTATCCTTTCACGCTATGCGAGGGCATGAATGTTGTGCGATGTTCCCATCGCCTGTTATCGCCCCTGACGCTACCCTGGTTCGGCAGGAGACCGAGGCAATCGGCCTCTTACTCCAGCCCGGCATCACGCCCCCGGATGCAAGCGGCAGGCTGTACGACGACGACACACACCAGCACGCCCTCCTTTTATACGATCAGGGAGGGCTCCGAACAGATGATACACACTGGGGAGATTCCCACGTTATGGCGGCCCGTTCCGCTTCCGGCGCTCGCCGGCGAGCAACACCCCAGCTCGCCGGCAGGAGTCGCGATACGTTGATCCCCTGGAATCCGATATTTCCGACGCAAAGCATTATGATGACCAAGGCATCCAACACACCGGGCCAGCTTGAGCTGCTGGATAACGAAACCGCCATCGCCGGAGGCACTACTCTGCGCCATGGGGAGATGCTGCAGCACGGCGCCATGAGCACCGTGGCAGACAGCTTCTTCTGGCTTACCGCCCCGCAACGGACGTTTCCCCAGGAGCTGCCCGCCGCCACGGCCGTCGTCTGCTTTTCCCCCATACGATGGGATTCTCCCCGCCGCCGCCCCCAGCATCTGATGAGCCGCTGCGCCGATGGGCGCCGGCTGTTCTACCTGGAACAACCGGTCTTCAGCACCGGCAGTTCCGTCTGGCTGGATATCAGCGAGCGGGAATGCGGGGTCTGGGTGGCGGTTCCCTATCTGCCGGAAGGGATGGGGCCCGATGATGCCGCCGCTGCCTGTGGCTCGCTGCTGGATGAGCTGTTCGCCGAGTTTTCCATCGAACAGTATCTCCTCTGGTACTATTCCCCGGACGCCCTCGCCTACAGCCGACATCTCCGCCCTGTGGCGATGATCTACGACCGCATGAACGAGCTTGCCGGCTCCGGCATCCCCGAGGGGATCGAGGCGGAGCTTATAGCCGCCGCCGATCTCATCTTCACCGAATCGCCCATTCCCGGCCCTGTCGAGAACGTTTCGAAGATTCATCTGAGCCCGGAGAGCGTCGATCGGGATCATTTCAAATGCGCGCGCGATACCGAGGACGAGCCGTTCGATCAGAGCGCGCTCCCCTATCCCCGTATCGGCTATTACGGCCCCATCGACGAGCGGCTGGATCTGAACCTGATAGCCGCCGTGGCCGATGCCCGCCCCGACTGGCAGTTCGTGATGATAGGAACCGTGGAGAATGCCGATGTGGCCGCGCTCCGGGAACGGGAGAACGTGCATCTGCTGGAAGGGAAGGAATATCAGGAGATCCCCTATTACATGGCCGGCTGGAACGCCGCCATGCTCCCGTATCGCATGGGAGAGGCCGCCGGCTGCGGCGCGGCAACGGCACTGGAATATCTGGCCGCCGGGCGCCCGGTGGTAGCCACGCGCGACGTGCTCCGGGGATTTGCTCGGGAGAAGATGCTGCATACCGCCGAGACCTTCGCCGAGTTCATCATGACCGCCTCGGAGGCCGGTATGGACGATACCCCGGATACCACCGTGTGGCTCCGCAGGGCGGACAGGCTGCTGGCGCGCACCTCCTGGGATCGGACCTGGGGACGGATGATCGAAACCGTGGAGGCGGTGGTGGGACGCCGCCGTATCGCCATTGCCAGCAGGCAGATGCAGCACTCCTGAGGCCCGGCTCCGCTGCAAGGATATCGAACAAGCGCATCGTATGGCCGCCGATCCAGCAGAGGATTCCGGCGGCCTCATCATATATGGACCGATCCATTACTCACTATCTCTATCAGGCATATCCATCATGATATTACAGGAACAGGTGGCACTGGTAACCGGCGCGGGCTCCGGCATCGGACGCGGCGCGGCGGTACGGCTTGCCCGTGAAGGGGCGCGCATAGCGGCGATGGGCCGCACCGAGGACGAACTGCAGGAGGTGGTGGACGAGATCACCGGGAACGGAGGAGAGGCGATGGCGGTGCTGGCGGATGTCTCGCAGCCTGACCAGATGCAGAGGGGGATCGGGGAGATCGAAAAGCGATGGGGGAGGATCGATATCGTCTTCGCGAACGCCGGTATCAACGGGGTCTGGGCACCGCTGGAGGAGCTGGAACCGGAGGAGTGGGATCGTACCCTCTCGATCAATCTGAAGGGAACGTTCCTGACCGTGAAGTATGCCCTGCCGCTCCTGAAGCAGCGTGGAGGCTCCATCATCGTCACCTCATCGGTGAATGGCAACCGGATCTTCAGCAACACCGGCGCAACCGCCTACTCCAGTTCGAAGGCCGCGCAGGTGGCATTCACCAAGATGATAGCGCTGGAGCTGGCGAAACATCGTGTGCGGGCCAATGTGATCTGTCCGGGATGGATCGCAACGGAGATCGAGGAGAACACGGAGAAACGGGATCAGGAGAAAGAGAAGGAACCGGTGGAATATCCCGAGGGAAAGATTCCGCTCACCGACGGTGCCCCCGGCAGCATCGAGCAGGTGGCCGAGCTGGTACTGTTCCTGGCTTCCGGCGCATCGGGCCATATCACCGGCACCGAGATCTACATCGACGGCGCGGAATCGCTGCTTCAGGGGTAACAGCCTCGCGTAGCCCGGATACCGGGGAAGAAGCATCACGCAAAGACGCGAAGGCGCAAAGGAACGCGAAAGAGCGAAGGTCTCTACCAACAACATCGCCCCCGGAGCACATTGGGGTGCCGGGGGCGACAAGGAAGGATCGTAGAGGAGATCATTCCTCTTGTGTGCGAAACGTTCTCTAGCGTACCACCAGGAAGCGGCCGGAGGCGATCATCCGTCCCCCCATATCCTCCACCCGGATGAAATACTGCCCGTTGGAAAGTCCCTGGATACGAACCACATCCAGGCGCTCCCCCTTTTCAATCCGGCCGATCTCGGAGTGCTGCACTACCTGTCCCCGGCTGTTGGCGAGGCTCACCACGAGCTGCGAGCCCTCCAGGTTGGGAGCGCGGACGGTGAACCAGAGTTCCCCTCCGTTACGGCTCACCACATTGGACTCCAGATTGATCTCCGCCTTTGCCGACGCGGCACGGCGTTCCTGCTGCGACGGGACATACGATGCGGCCACCGCCGGGATTTCGGCGTTCACACCACGGAACTTGCGGGCATCCTGGGCAAAGGCACGGTCACCACTGACAAAGCTGTTCATCCAGCTCATATCCGGTGATACCGTTCCCCCGGATGCCGTGATGCTCCGGTTCCACTCGGCGGTGGAACCATTCATCTCATAGTAGCTGTAGATGGCGCCGCGGGTCAGCATCAGCTCGCCATCGGCCTGCGGGACGATCACATAGATCGCCAGCGGATGACCCGTTCCCACCCCGACTCCTCCGATAGTGGAGGCCGAAGCGGTCACCGGAAAGCCCTCCGGCTGGAGCGAGCGGTCGCTGAACAGCTCATAGGCTGCGATACGATCGGGCATGCTGCGCAGCATATCGATCTGATCGCGCGAGAGATCGGTTCCGGCAAGCTCCGCCGCCGCAATCTGCATCATCTTGGCGGCAACATTCTCGATATCCTGGAGCTTCGACTCCAGCTTACGGGTGATGAGCTTCTCGCCGCGCCCCTCGGTAAGCCCGTTGCGGATATACGCAGCGAGCGCCGCAACGCGACCCCATGCCTCCGGGTTCGGCTCCACATAGGCGCTCACTCCGGTCTCGCGTCCCATGTTGCTGGCGGTAGCCTTCGCCACGGCCTGCATGGGCATCACTCCGGTGGCGTGCTGGAAATCCCCCCATGCGCCAAGTGCGGAGAGCACTTCACGATCGCGCCAGGCATCGGCCCGCATGAACTTCGGATAGCCGGTTCCGCGGCTCCCCTCCAGCGCAAGCGGCTGAACGGTATAGAGCACGGCACGATCCACATCCTCCACCCACGCCTCGTTCGGCATTCCGGTGAACGCGCTCATCAGCGCACGGGAGGTACCGGCCTGGGTCTGCCGCAGGTCCGCGGCGTGACGGCTTCCCATGGCCGCCATCGCGATCAGGCCATACGATCCGGCCGAGACCCTGGAATCGTTCCAGATCCGGTCCAGCACCGCATGGCTCCGCTGCGGGGCCCAGTCTATCAGGCGGAACGTCGGGGCGGCCGCACGGCTTCCGTCCCCCGCCGGCAGCTGCTCATCGAGATAGCCCACGAAGCCGACGAGCATCTCGTTATCGACCAGGAAATTCGAACCGGCATCCACCATCCGGCCGTAGTAGCCGCGCATGGCACCGGTGAGGATATCCCACGAGGAAACCTCTCCGCTGCCGCCGTTGAAAAAGGCGCTCGGCTCGTTGATGTTCAGCATCGTCTGGTGGAAATCGCTTCCCATATCGTCTCCTCCGGCCATCAGTGCCAGAAGCGATGCCATGCGTACCGACGCCAGGTCGGGAGAACCGGCCGGAGTGCGAAGGCTGAAGCCGGCCTGGCTGAGCCAGGCACGGGTCCGGTAATAGTTGCCCAGCTTCTCATCGGAGGCATAATAGCCTACCGGGGCGAAGGTGGCATAGTTGAGGGTAAGCTGCGGCAGCACCGACGAGCGCGCCATGCCGGCAGCGCCGCGAATCTTCCGCAGTTCCTCGGCCACGGCCGCGCTCACCTGTTCATCGGTCTTCACCGATGGGTTCAGGAGCGACTGGGCCGTCTGCACATATCCGAGCAGCGACCCCAGCGCCTCGCGGAGCGATGGGCTCTGCTCGGCGCGCAATTCTTTGCTGATGTTGTCGGAGAGGACGGCAAGCTGTGATCCCAGCACTCTGGAAGCGTAGTTCCGCTCCATATCACGCCCTGCTTCATCGATGGAGACACGCAGGCCATGCAGCACCGCATCCACCGTCAGGAAGCTCCCCATCTGGTGGGGGGCAAGCTCCATGGAATAGGCCTGCCCGAAGCTTCCTATCGCTTCCGGCCGCGCCACGAACCCGTTCTGCACCAGGAGCGAACGCTCGGCACCGGTGAAGAAGCTGCTCCATGGGAACGTGGCATCGGCAACGGAAATGTTCGAGAAGTCCGGGGAGATGGTGGCTTCGCTCAGGCCGACGGCGGCCTTGTACCGGGGAACCATATACGGCTTGTAAACGCCGAAGCTGGTGGTTACCGGCACCTTGATCTCCGCAGCGACATCCGCCTGACGCCCCGCGCTGGTTTCGTCGGAGCCTTTTACGGTCCGGGCGCTCTTCTCGGGCATGCCCCTGGCGAGGCATGATCCGGCAAGCAAGGCTCCGGCAACAAGGCTGGAAAGTATAGTCCGCATGGAAACACCTCTACAGATACGTGTACCTAAGTCAACTGTCAGTAGTACGGTTCATTCATCTTCGATCCCTGATATCTCTACACTGTTTGTTTCAAGATCCTTGCCATGCTGGAGGAAGTACGTCCGGCAATTGTCTTGGACGCCCCCCTAATGTATGGTTTAGTCTGTAATTCGTAACGGTTCTTGCGAGGCTTTTGTTATCGACGTGGTGAATCATGCAAGAGTGTGATGGTAGCAAATTATTCCAGCGGAGCGTTCATTCCCCTCTGAAACGCGAAAAAACGGGCATCTGCCTCCGGCCAGGGGCAAAAAAAAATGGGGCATGCGGCGCATACCCCATTCATATCAGTAGAGCTTCCAACACTGTGCGGATCAGGATGGCTTCTTTCGGCGTTGCGGGCCAGGGCCGCTGCCGGTAGTGCGTCAGCGGTGAGCGGGATGCCGGAAAGAAGGGCTGCGCCTCATTCTGATAACATTCTACCGGAGCAGCATCTTCCGGGGGCGGAACTCCAGGAGAGAATTATCCCGGGCATCCCCTTGCAGGCCTTACCAGAGGAGCGCGGCACCGATGCCGATGCCGAAGTTCAGCTCCCGTTCATTCTCCAGCACCGTGGTCCGCTGGTTCTGTTCAACATAGCCGGCCCGCAGCTCGGCTTCGTTGATGCTGGTTACGCTCCGCTCGCCATGCGCGGTGGTGTACTGGATGGTGGGGAGAAGCTCCACTCGCATCCATCGCACCGGCTGATAGGCCACCGGCAGCTCGGAGCCCACCCGGATATACCGGGCTCCTGCTCCGCTCCACAGGCCGATACCGACCCTCCATCCCCTGGCGATCTCATGGCTGTAGCGATACCCGCCTCCCAGCCAGAGCTCGTTCCGCTCATCCTGAACCGACTCCCGCTTCTGCAGCGCGGCGTTCGGCTGGATGAGATTGCCGGGATAGAAATCTCCGTTGTACATGGCCCCGATAAGGCTGTCGGAGGAGGTCTCGCGGTAGTTGCGGCCGGAGACCATACCATACACCTGATGATCGCCGCCGCCAAGCTCCACACCCGCCTTCAGAAGCACCTGAAGATGGACATCGGAGTTGGAGAAGCTCATCAGCGAATGCTGTTGCAGGCCGATCGTCAGCGTGAGCGGGCCGGGGCCCGGCTGCTCCATCGCATAGGAGGAAACCGACGGAGAGGTATGATCGGCAGTCTCGGCGGCCGAATCGATCTCCTGGATGGCACGTTCCAGATCCCTGGGAAGAACAACTGCCGTAGGAGCGATACCACCGGCCGGGGCGGAAAGGGGATATCGGCGTCCCATCGTTCCCAGACCGAGCGTGCTGGGGCTCTGCTTTCTGAAGACATCCAGCACCTCATCCAGAAGCGAGGGGGTCTTCTGCTGCGCCGTCTCGGAGGCCATGGAGGGTGAGGGAACCAGAAGCGCTGGCTCCTTTGTATTATCCGGCGTGAACCCGTCCGAGGAGACACCATCCGCCATCAGATCAATTTTACCGCTCCCTTCAGCGGAGAAGCTCTGCAACGCTACCGGAGCGCTGGCATCCGCATCCGAGCGGGCAGGGCGTTCGGGAGCGGATTCCATCTCCCGCGCACGATCATCATCATTCAGCGTAGCCCTCATCCGGCTGGCAAGCGCCGGAGGCGGCGGGGGAGGAGGAGGAGGCAGTATTTCGCTCTCCTCCATCGTGGCACTCTGCTGGTCCTCCGGCGTCGCCGCCGCTAGCATCCCGGCGGCATTCTGATGAGCACTTGACTTGGCGCGGCCCATCCTGGCCGATGCGGTAGGCGAAACAGTAACGGCGGAACGGGATTGCGGCTGCGGCGCCGCATCGGCCAGCAGATCCGCTCCTCCCCGCTCAACCGGAGGGGGAGTAACGGAAGCGCCCCCGGAAGGGGCCGCAGCCGCAGGACGCTGGCCTGGCGCCGGCGAGGAAGCGGTCTTCTCCTGCCGCACCGTTCCCACCGATGTACCGATCTTCTCCCCGCCATCGGCAAAGTGCTGGCCCGATGATGGAACGCCGAAGCGATCGGTGCTCCAGAAAAACACGAGGAGAGCACCGGCAATCACGGCCGGAACAATCCACGGCAGGGCACGACGGCGGCGGCGCTCAGGGCGTTCCTGGCGTGCCAGAACCTGCGAGGGAACCGGCGGGGCGGCCACCGTGGCGGCCGGGGAAGCAGCCGGAGGAACCGGCATGGGGGCCATCCCCTCCTCTCGCGCCAGACGATCGAACAGCTTGGCCCGGACATCCGGGGCGGGGGTATGCAGCACCCTCTGGTCGCGGGCTACTCCACGGAGCATGATATGCGCCCGGAAGAGCCGGCGGGACTCCGGAGAGACCGCCAGACGATGATGCAGTTCCGCCTCGGCATCGCTTGAAAGGGTGCCGTCGATATACTGCGATATCAGATCTTCAATGTTCATTGCTATTGCTCAATCAACTGAATCCGCGTCATCGTTCACACCTTTTCGGATCGCTCTGCTATTCATCGAGTCAACTGGTATGCAGACGTAGCAAAAGCTCATGCATTCTTAATTCGTGATCTACGGAAGATCCGGAGCGGCACCTGCCGTCCGGCCCTGCTACAGGGAGCGTACGATGGCAGCAGGCTACCGTTCGTTGCTCAGGTATTGTTCCAGCGCCTTGCGCAGCGCCCGCCGCGCGCGGCTTATTCGCATCCGTGCCGCCTCCTGGGTGCATCCCACCGCCGCGGCAACCTCTTCATACTCCAGACCATTGATCTCACGGAGAACGTATACCTCGCGCAACGATTGCGGAAGAAGCTCCACGCAGGCGCGAAGTTTTGCATACAACCCCTCGCTGGAGAGCCCGGGGTCTTCGCCGTACATGTTCGAGAACGACTCCTCGATCGGCACCATCAGCCGCTCGTCCCAGCGGTAGTTCTCCTCCTCGTCGGAAAGGGAGACGGTCTGCCGCACCGAGCGGAGATAACTGATCGCCAGATTGTGCGCCACCCGGAAGAGCCAGCCGCGCACGCTCTGGATGGGACGGTACTCATTGCCGCCGTTGACGGAGGCTGCGTACTTGGTGCGCTCACGGAACAGACGAACGAAGGTCTCCTGGAAGAGATCATCGGCGATCTCGGGAGGATCTTTGACCACCGTTCGGATATAGGTCAGCACCCCGCGATCGTAACGCTCGTACAGCTTCGTGAACGCTCCATCGTCACCAAGCATGAATCGCTCCAGCAGGGCCTCATCGCTCTCTGCTGTGGCAACTCCCATATTGATATGTCCCTGGTAATCCGGCACGTAGGAAGTAATCGGTTAACGGTTCTGAATGGTATGACGCGGAACCGGAAGAATGTATCAGACCGGAATAACGATGTGACATCACGTGAAGAAAAAAAGTCCGGACGGGAGGGGTTTTGTGCCGGGAGTTCCGGGAGGAGATGGGGCAGAGATCGCGCAAAGCCGCAGAGACGCAAAGGGGCGCAGAGAAGAGGGAGAGAGATGCAGAGAAGGGTTTTCCCTGACTGTTGCGGGCGCGGCGGATTGCCCGGAGCATTCCTGCGGGGATTGCAACGGAAAAGGGGGCAGCCCGTGTCACGGACCGCCCCCTCATCAATCGGATACGTTGAGATCAGGCACGAACCGGCCGGCGCCCATGCGCCGGGGAAGAGTTCTCACCCCTCCATCTTCGCCAGTTCCTCGTCGTTGATCTCCAGATTCGTATAGACGTTCTGTACATCATCGTTATCATCCAGCATATCCAGCAGCTTCAGGGCGGCTGCGGCCTCCGCCCCGGCCAGCTCCATGGTCTGATTGCCCACATACTGGAGGTTGGCGGCCGTGATGGTAAGCCCGGCCGATTCCAGCGCGCTCCGCACCGAGTCGAACGCGTCGAGCGGGGCGTAGACATCGTAGCTCTCATCGGCGGTCTTCACATCCTCGGCACCGGCGTCCATCACAGCCATCAGCACATCCTCCTCGCTCTTATCCCCCTTCTCCACCGAGATCACGGTTTTGCGGACGAAATTCCAGGCAACCGCCCCGGCATCGGCCATCGAGCCGCTGTTGCGCGAAAGGATATGCCGGAGATCGGCCACGGTACGGTTGCGGTTATCCGAGACGCATTCGATCAGCAGGCCGATCCCGCCGGGACCGTAGCCTTCGAACATCATCTCCTCAAGCTGCTGTCCCTCCAGCTCGCCAATGCCACGCTGGATCGCCCGTTTGATGTTGTCGTTCGGCATATTCACCGCACGCGCGCTCTGAACGGCGAGTCTCAGCCGGGGATTGCTCCCCACGTCGCCGCCGCCCAGACGGGAGGCGATGGTGATCTCCTTGGCGATCTTGGTAAACACCTTGCCACGCTTGGCATCGGCCGCCCCTTTCTTATGCTTGATATTCGCCCATTTGCTATGGCCTGCCATACCGCTACTCTATAATCGGAATGTTGGATACTGATATCTACTGATGTTATGCCGAGGCTATGCCGTTGTGCGCAGGGGTCACCCGTGATGGCGCACCGTTCCCGTTGCTGGTCCTGGCGTGGCCGTTGGCAACGGACGCCTCCAGGATGCCGGGATGCTCCGACTGGCGGAAATCGAGGATACGGAGCTGCGGGGTGATCTGCCCCCGGTACTCGTTCTCCTCGATATTGAAGACGATATCGAACTTCACGCCGCCGCTCAGTTCGCCCAGACGCGATCCCATACCGAAGGCGATGGCCTCGATGAAACCGCTTCCGTTGCGCACCCGGAACTTCAGGTGATCCTTCCCCACGATCTTCGGATAGCCCACCACCTCGGCTCCGCGTACCAGGAAGTGCGGCCGCGCATTTCCTGGACCGAACGGAGCGAACTGTTTGACGATATGGAAGAATCGGGGAGTAAGCTCATCCAGCGAGACCGGCGAGTCGATATGCAGCTGGGGGATCAGCATCTCATCGCTGATCTCATCCACCGCGAACTTGTTGAGGGCGGTGCGGAACGGCTCTATGCGTTCCTCCCTGATCGAAAGACCGGCGGCATACTTATGCCCGCCGAACTGCTCGATATAGGATTCGCACTGCTTCAGCGCGTTATGGATGTCGAATCCGGCGATGGAGCGGGCCGAGCCTTTCGCCACTCCGTCCACCGAGGTCAGGAGCACGGTGGGGAGATAATACTTCTCCACCAGGCGGGAGGCCACGATACCGATCACCCCCGGATGCCAGTTCGGATTATGCAGCACCAGGGAGCGGCAGCTCCGCTCGGCGAGCATCTTCTCGGCAAGGGCCTGTG
Source organism: Candidatus Kapaibacteriota bacterium (assembly GCA_048594725.1). Classification (GTDB taxonomy): domain Bacteria; phylum Bacteroidota; class Ignavibacteria; order OLB7; family OLB7; genus JAFDZV01. The sequence goes on along the minus strand of JBMDXA010000036.1, from coordinate 735 downwards.
CCTCGGCAAAGGTCTCTTCATCGATGGTGCGGCGGCTTCTGTTATCGCTCTCCAGATCCTGCGCACGCTGGAAGGCGCGGATCTCATCCTCCTCGATCAGCATCTCCACGGCACGCCGGGCATCTCCAAGCCGGCCGGCGGCGTTGATACGCGGAGCGATGCCGAAGACGATCTGCGCGGTGCTGAGGTTCCCCCGTTTGATGCCGGCGCATTCCAGCAGGCCACGCAGACCCGGACGAGGGGAATCGTTCAGCTTGCGCAGGCCATGCGAGACCAGCGAGCGGTTCTCCCCCACCAGCGGCACGATATCGGCCGCAGCGGAGATCGCAACGAAATCGAGATAGGGGTAGATGCTTTCCAGATCGCCACGGCGGGTGGCGATAGCCTGCATCAGCTTGAACCCGACGCCGCACCCCGCAAGATACTTGAAGGGATAGGGGCAGCCCGGTTTGATGGGATCGAGCACAGCGTACGCGGCGGGAATCCTGTCAGCAGCTTCGTGATGATCGCAAATGATCATATCTATGCCAATTGTCTTGGCATAGTCCACCTGATCGACGGCGGTGATACCGCAATCGATCGTGATTATCAGACGAACGCCAGCAGCAGAAAAGATTTATATTCAGGTTGTAGATAGACAATTCACTTAGTTAAAACGCTCGGGTAAATAGAACTAGAAGTTAGAGCCAAGTCTCTTGAAATAGATATAGATCATCTCGCACGAGTTGGTGACAT
>JBMDXA010000035.1:0-18800 GCA_048594725.1 Candidatus Kapaibacteriota bacterium | reverse complement strand
ATATTCGCCCCCTTCGACAATTTCTGCCAGTCTCAATTCCGCTCCACGCTCATATATGGGTTTCCTCGGGACCTTCTCGCGCACGCTCCAGTTCGATATCATTTCTCCTCTGCCACGCCGCCTGCTCGATGAGCGGCTTCGGCCGGTCGTCAGGACCCCGGAGGGAGACGCCAGCCGTGCGATATTCAGGGGGGAGTTGCAGCCGCAGGGATTCTCGCTCCGCCGCCGTGCGCTTTTTCCGGGAATGCTCGTCACCCTGAAAGGGACATATATACCGGAGTCCTCCGGAACGCGCGTTGTGGTGCTCGCCAATGGACAGGCGCAGGCGGGGCTTGCCTTCGGGATCGTGGCGGTCTATATCGGCATCCTCATCTTTGCCCTGCGTGCCTATATGCTCGATCAGATGTGGTATGGAGGGAGTACACTGTCGCTGCTGGTGCTGCCGGTTGGTTTTGCCATTCCTGCGGTGTATCTCATCGCTGCGCTCTGGCGTGCAAAGCGGGGACTGGACCGCGACAGAATAGAGCTGGAGAGGCTGCTGCTGGGATCAAGCCAGATGCGATGATCGTGCTCCGATGGCCGCTGGCGGATTGTTGCGGAGCGATATGCGGAAAGGGATCACGCATCGCCCGGGATAGTACCGGATCTGCTCTCCCACACCGGCCACCATACCGGCCCGGGTTATTCGTCATAGAGGTTCTATGCGAACTTCGGAAGGGTCCTTCCCGATTTGCTGCCCCTGTTTCTCCTTCGTGCGCGGGTATCCGCTGCTGAAACTCTCCGTGACTGTTCGGATTGTTCCTTCTGTGTAAGTTCGTATTCTACTTACTCTTTCCCGTGCCGGGCAACCTAGACTCTACACTTCCCATGAGCATACCGCTGAAGAACCTCGACCTGCAACATACCGACACCTTCACGTTCAGGCATATCGGACCGAACGAGGATGAGATCCGCCAGATGCTGGAGTATCTCGGCTTCTCCTCGCTCGATGACATGATCGCCGCCACCGTTCCGGCCGGCATCCGCACCAACCGGAATCTCGAAATCGGGCCGGGGCGGAGCGAGTATGAACTGCTTGGCGAGCTGAGAGAGATTGCCCGCAAGAATAAGGTATTCCGTTCCTTCATCGGCCTGGGTTACTACGACTGCATCACCCCGCCGGTGATCCAGCGGAACATCCTGGAGAATCCGGGGTGGTACACCCAGTACACCCCGTATCAGGCGGAGATCGCGCAGGGACGCCTGGAGGCGCTGCTGAACTTCCAGACCATGGTGATCGATCTTACCGGTATGGCGATCGCCAATGCGTCGCTGCTGGATGAGGCCACCGCCGCCGCCGAGGCGATGCATATGAGCTACGGGCTGAAGGGGAAGAACCCCTCCAACGCCTTCTTCGTCTCCGAGCGCTGCATGCCGCAGACCATCGATGTGGTGCGCACCCGCGCCCTGCCGCTGGATATCGAGGTGATCGTGGGAGATCACACGACGTTCGATTTCAGCACGCCGGTGTTCGGTGCCCTGGTGCAGTACCCGGATGCCGATGGCACCGTGGAGGATTATCGCGCCTTCATCGAGGCCGCCCATGCCGCCGGCGCCCATGTCACCGTCGCGGCCGATCTGCTCAGCCTTGCGCTCCTTACCCCGCCGGGAGAGTTCGGTGCCGATATCGTTGTTGGTGCCACGCAGCGCCTGGGAGTGCCGCTCGGTTATGGCGGCCCGCACGCCGCCTATATCGCCACCAAGGATGAGTTCAAGCGCAACCTGCCGGGGCGCATCATCGGCGTTTCCATCGATTCCAACGGACGCCCCGCGCTCCGTATGGCGCTCCAGACCCGCGAGCAGCATATCCGCCGCGAGAAGGCCACCAGCAACATCTGCACGGCGCAGGTGCTCCTGGCGGTGATCGCCGGGATGTACGCGGTCTATCATGGCCCTGACGGGCTGCGCCGTATCGCCGAGCGGGTGCACGCTCTTACCACCATCCTCGCCCTGGGGCTGAAGCGCCTGGGCCATACCGTGAGCAACGAGCGGTTCTTCGATACCATCCGCGTGGAGCTTGCCGGCCGTAGCGCCCAGGATGTGGCCGCCGCCGCCGCCGAACGCATGACGAATATCCGCGTGATCGACGAGCATACCGTCTCGGTGGCGCTGGACGAGACCGCCGGCGCCGAGGATCTGGAGAATCTGCTGGCCGCCTTCAACGGCGGTGCCGCGCCGGAGTTCGGCGTGGAGGAGCTGCGCCAGGAGGGGAGCATCGGCTACGATGCGCCGTTCGCCCGCACCAGCCCCTATCTCACCCACCCGGTCTTCAACAGCTATCACTCCGAGACCGAGATGCTCCGCTACATGCGGAAGCTGGAGGCGAAGGATCTTTCGCTCACCTATTCGATGATCCCGCTCGGCTCCTGCACGATGAAGCTGAACGCGACCAGCGAGATGATCCCGGTCACCTGGCCGGAGTTCGGGAAGATCCATCCGTTCGCCCCGCTCGATCAGACCGAGGGCTACCAGATCCTCTTCAAGACGCTGGAGAAGGCGCTGGAGGATATCACCGGATTTGCCAGGGTATCGCTCCAGCCGAATGCCGGCTCGCAGGGGGAGTACGCCGGCCTGCTGGTGATCCGCCAGTACCACGAGAGCCGTGGCGATCATAAGCGGAACGTCTGCCTTATCCCGCAGTCGGCGCACGGCACCAACCCGGCAAGCGCGGTGATGGCCGGGATGAAGGTGGTGGTTACCCGCACCGACGAGAACGGCAATATCGATCTGGACGATCTGCGCGCCAAGGCCGAGCAGTACAAGGATGAGCTCTCGGCGCTGATGGTCACCTACCCGAGCACGCACGGCGTGTTCGAGGAGTCGATCAAGGAGATCTGCGAGATCATCCACAATTACGGCGGGCAGGTCTACATGGACGGCGCCAATATGAACGCGCAGGTGGGGCTTACCAGCCCGGGGGAGATCGGCGCCGATGTGTGCCATCTGAACCTTCACAAGACCTTCTGCATCCCGCACGGCGGAGGCGGCCCCGGCATGGGACCCATCGGCGTGGCCGCGCATCTGGCACCGTTCCTTCCGGGACATCCGGTGGTGCCGATCGGCGGCGAGCAGTCGATCGGTGCGGTCTCGGCGGCCCCGTGGGGAAGCGCCAGCATCCTGCCGATCTCCTGGGTCTATATCTTCCTGATGGGAGGAGAGGGGCTCACGCTCGCCACCAAGGTCGCCATCCTGAACGCCAACTACATGGCGCGCCGCCTGGAAGAGCACTACCCGGTGCTCTACAAGGGGGCCAACGGCATGGTGGCGCACGAGTGCATCCTGGAGTTCCGTCACCTGAAGACCTCCTCGGGCGTTGAGGTGGAGGACGTCGCCAAGCGCCTCATCGACTACGGGTTCCATGCTCCCACGGTCAGCTTCCCGGTTGCCGGCACGCTGATGATAGAGCCCACCGAGAGCGAATCGAAGGCGGAGCTGGATCGTTTCTGCGAAGCGATGATCTCCATCCGCACGGAGATTCAGGAGATCGAGATCGGCCTTGCCGAGCGCGAGAACAATGTGCTGAAGAACGCGCCGCACACCGCGGCGGTTGTGATGGCCGACGACTGGAGCCGCTCCTACTCGCGCGAGAAGGCCGCCTACCCGGCGCCCTGGGTGCGCGACTGGAAGTTCTGGCCGTCGGTGGGCCGCGTCAATAATGCCGCCGGCGATCGTAACCTGATCTGCTCCTGCATTCCGATCGATGCCTATCAGGAGGCGTAAACCGGAAGTACGGACTTGGCTCCGGTAATCTTTCGAGGGGGCATGGGTATTCTACCTGTGTCCCCTTGTTCGTTTTATGGCGGTACTGCTGCCGATGAACTATCCTGATAATAGAACCGGAAAAATGGTTGAGTGTTATTTAAGTATTTGCATATGTGCGGCATTAGTGCAACTTATGGCCGTTCCGTGTTCCGGGAAATGATGCTGTTGCGATAATTCCGGGCTTTGCGCCCGTGCGTCGCCGATATCAGTATGGATTTTCACCCCCCACCAGCCCCCTGCCGCAATCCGGCGGCATTACATTCCATTCTTTTTCGTAGTGAGGTTGGCTATGAGAAATCTTTTTCTCTGTACGCTGCTCTGGGGCACCATAGCAGCCGGAGCACTGTACGCACAGGTTTCAAGAACCATTTACCGCTATGGTATCTCCATGCAGGATGTTGCATGGAGCCCTGATGGAAGCAGGCTTGCGTTTATCGGAGGAAGCCAGCTGATTGCGTGGGATGTAGCAGCCGATACCATTATCGGGATTATGCAGTCTCCCGCCGGCCAGATCAATGCGCTGCGATGGAGGCCGGATGGAAAGGAAATCGCGTATGGCAGCGGCATGATCGTGGGCGTATGGAATCCCTATTTCGGAACGCATCGCTCCATGACGGTGAAGTATAGTCCCGTCAAGGCTGTTTCATGGAGTCCCGATGGCAGTAAAATCGCCTGTGCGAGCGGCAGCGGAAATACCATGGAAAATATGATCTGGGATGTGGGGGAGGCGAAAATCCTTTCGGTTATCGACCAGAGCGATATGGGCTACGGCTGCTCGGTGCATCAGGCGCTCTGGCATCCTGACGGATCGCAGATTATTTTCGCGGGGAGCTGCGGCTTTTATGCCGATATCTGCGATCCGCAAACCGGCCGGATCATAGGCCACCTCGATCCCTGGTTCGGAAATTCCGCCAGCTATGCCACCATCCGCTCCCTCTCCTATTCCCCCGATGGCCGCTATCTGGCCGCAGGGCATTACTGGGAATACATAAATATTTTCGATAGCAAGACGGGGAAAAATCATCGCGTCATCAATATGGATGGCGATGAACATACTTCCGGCCAGATAGTAGTGGCGTGGAACCCGGCGGGAAACCTGCTCGTATCGGGGCGCAATTCCGGCCAGATTGTGGTATGGAATCCTACGTCCGGTGAAAAAATCAACGCATTTCCCGGACATGATGGGGCTATTACCGGTCTTTCCTGGAGTCCGGATGGCAGGCGGCTCGCCAGTAGCGGCGCCGATGGCACTGTGAAAATATGGGAGGGGACGACGCTGCTCAGCGCAGTGGAGGATATTTCCTCGCAGGCCGGGGAATTGCAGGTATACCCCAACCCGGCACGCAACGGAATGCAGGTGGAATATTCCTGTTCCCATGCCGGAACCGTAGCGCTCTCGCTTGTGGATGTCCGGGGCGTTGCCGCGCTGGCCGAAGAATATCGGAGCAGCGGCACCGGGCGCCAGGAATTGCACGTGGATCTTTCCGGGGTTGCCACCGGGCCCTATATCCTGCTGCTTCGTCTTCCGGACGGCAGGAGCCAGCGCCGCAAGGTGGAGGTGGTGAAGTAGGGAGGCCACTGTAGCGTATGTGGATGAAGGCAGAGGATAGCCCATCCTCTGCCTTTGATATTTTCATCCCCTGCCGGCACACGGGTGTACTCCGGTATCCGGGGCTAACGCGGAGCATGCCGCCATGCGCGGGAGAGTTCATCCGCCCGATTTTTTTTTCCTCTATCCTCCTGAACCTTTTCCCGGTGGCGGTGTACAGGATGCCGTACGAGAGATCTTTCGACGCAAAACAGAACAACAACAGCATAGATTCTCTAGGAGACCGAGATGAGAAGGAAAACCACATGGCTGAGCGCACTGGCGGCTCTGGCACTGGCAACCACCGGGGCCGTGGCCCAGCAGGCAACCCCGGCAGATGTGCCCAGATACGCCCACAAGGTGATGAGCTACGAGTGGTATCAGGAGCAGGTGAAGCTGTGGCGCGCCGAGATCGACCGTAATCCGGGCAACGCAACCGCATGGTTCAACTACTACAAGGCCAGCCGCTACTCCGGCTTTACCGCTCCGGAGCGCGCTCCGGACCAGCATGAGCGCCTGGGCCAGCTTGTCGATGATATGGAGAAGGCCATCCCCCAGACCTTCGAGTACAACTACGTCCGGTGGTGGAATGGGGGGAACGACGAGCGCTACTTTCCCAATCTCCAGCGTGCCTACGAGCTGCGCCCGGATTACGAGCTTCTCTCGGAGGATTTCGTCACCTACTACGAAATGAAGGGGGAGCGCCAGAAGATGGCGGAGTTCTGCCGCAAGTGGTACGAGGCCGAAGTGCTCCCCCGCACGGTGCTGAACTACCAGTACAATGTGCTGATGTCCCTGGAGAAGAACGCCGTGCTGGTCACCGCCGGGGATATGGATACCTACCCGGTCTGGATGCTCCAGTACGTGAAGAACATCCGCCCGGATGTGACGATGCTCAACACCTCGCTGATGACCGACCCGGAGTACCGCAAGCGGATGATGAGCCAGCTTGGGCTGAAAGGGGATGCCGAGGCCTCCAGCGAGCCCGCGTTCTGGAAGAGCGTGGTGGAGAACACCCGCTCCCGCCCCATCTACTTCGCCCTGACGGTCTACCCGGAACTGGTGGAGCCGTTCAAGGAGAACCTCTATACGGTGGGCCTTGCCAACCGCTACAGCCCGGGAAGGATCGACAACATCGCCCTGCTGAAGCGGAACTGGGAGCGCTTCCGTCTGGACTATCTGACGATGGATTTCTACGATGAGAAGTATCCGTTCAACAACGGCTACCTTCAGATGCTGAACATGAACTACGTGATGCCGGCCGCGCTGCTGTACGAGCATTATACGCTCTCCGGAGAAGGGGAGAAGGCCGCATGGTTCAGTGATCTGGCGCTCCGGATGGCCCGCCAGGGAGATCAGGAGAAGGAGGTGGCGGAGTATCTGAACGGGCTGGCAGGAGGCGTGGCCGATCAGAAGGCCGACCGTGATCGGGATCGCGATCAGCCGGCGGGAGTTGAGTCGAAGGAGGAAGGGGTGTTCGGCGGTGCCATCAGGATCTTCCCGAACCCCTCCTACAGCGATCTTACCGTGCAGCTGCCGGAGGCCCTGGAGGCCGAGGTTCGCCTGGCCGACACAAAGGGAAATCTCGTTCGTACGGTCACCGCCCGCGGGCCGGAGATCAGGATCGATATCAACGGGCTTTCCTCCGGAACCTATCTGCTGAACATCCGCACCAGCAAGGGAACGTTCACCCGGAATGTGCAGGTGGTCCGCTAGGAGCCCCGGATACGCCGCAAGGCGACGCAGACGAGACGCAATAGATGCAACCGATGCCCAGGTAGAATCAGCGTACGATGAATTTGTTTCGCACGAAGAAGAACGCGTCGCAGAGCGACGAGCAGCTCATGGAGCTCATCAGGCGGGGGAAAACCCCCGCCTTCGATGAGTTGTATGGCCGCTACAGCAGCCGCCTGCTCCGCTATTTCCAGAAGATGCTCGGAGGGGATGAGGAACGCTCGCAGGATCTCCTGCACGACCTCTTTCTGAAGATCGTCGAACGTCCGGAGCTGTTCGCGCCGGGGCGTGTCTTCTCCACCTGGATCTTCTCGGCCGCGCACAACATGTGCAAGAACGAGTACCGCAACCGCCAGGTACGCCGCCCGGTCGATATCGAGATCGACGAGCTGCCGGCCGATGCGGAGGGATTGCTGGAGAAGATCGACCACCAGAGCTTCCGGCTGATGCTGGGGCTGGAACTGGAGGCGCTGGAGGAGGATCATCGTACCACCTTCCTGCTTCGCTACCAGGAGGGGTTCTCGATACGGGAGATCAGCGAGGTGCTGGGCTGCCCGGAGGGAACGGTGAAGTCGCGGCTCTATTATACCGTCAGGCGGCTGGCCGGAAAGCTCCGGCGGTTCGATCCCAGGCTCGCCAGCCTGGACGAAGGGTAGAGGTCCGATGGGTTCCGGCGGATGATCCGCCCGGTTCCGGAGTCTTCTGCAGGCAGGGTGTTCGATACCGATCCGATATCAATTCATAGTCCGATAGAACAGTCATGAGCGTGGATATAGAGGCACTTGCCGGGGATCGCTGGTTCAGCCAGCTTACCCCCACCGAACAGCGGGAGGCTCTTGCGGAGCTTGGCTCGGCAGAGGCGTTCGATGCGATTCGTATGGCGATCATGGGATCGCGCGAGGCGCTGGCGCCCGCCGCCACCGATCCGCTCCCCCGTCCCGCCGATGTGGCCGATCTTCGCATGGCGATGATGCGGCGCGCCGGGCGAATCGCCGCCGAACGCCCGTCGCTGCTGGCGCAGCTGCTGGAATATCGTGTGCCCGCCTACCAGCCGGCGCTTCTTGCGGCGGCCATGGTGGTGCTCTTCCTGCTGTGGCGCCCGCAGCAACAGCCGCCGGTGCAGGTTCCCGTGATTCAGGAGAAGATGGTCTATATGCCGGTTGCCGATACCGGAGTCCGCGATGCGGAGTACGAGCGGCTGGACCGGGAGCAGGAGCGGCAGAAGATCGTCCAGGAGGTTACCGATAGCCTGCTGCGCGAGCTGGATCGCCGGGAACGGAAGGGGGAGCGCCTGGCGTCACGCGGGGAACGCACTACGCGCCGGGCCGCCGGGAGGCCGCTTCCTGCCGACCAGAACGACAACCGCAGCCACGATGCCATCGATTCCCGTCCCAACGTCTACGTGGGGCTTGCCAACCTCCCCCAGCTCGACGTGCAGCGCAAGGGAAAGACCTTCGCCGAGGATAGCGGCGCCGCACGCTTCAACGCGTCGGTGATAGGGGAGAGAAACTAGGAGGGAGAATTTTCGATTTTCGATTTTGGATTTTCGATTGGGGGAGGGGCGGGGAGTCCGGGGGGGGGGGCAGGGGAGGTTAGCACAAAACCGGTGTTCATGGCCCCCAGAGGGGGCAACCGTCTGTAGCAGCGCATTTCTCTCCTACGCTTTGAAAGCTCCGTCAGGAGCGGGCCGTTGCTGCGCTGCCAGTGGCTCAACCCGGTTGAAATCCGCTCCAACGGCTCTGAAACACTTCGGGCGCCCTATCGCTGAGATAGGGCGCCCGTGAAGTTTTCGAGAGCATCGATCGGTGCGGCTTAGTGCGCGCCTCCCACCATGTCGGCGTAGCTGCTCTTGTCCATCAGCCTGGAGGTATCCGGATCGCTCACCTCCACCTTGATCATCCAGCCGTCGCCGAACGGGTCGGAGTTGACGGTCTCGGGGGCATCATTGATGATGGTGTTGATCTCGACGATCTTTCCGGAGACCGGCATGTAGACGTCCGAGACGGTCTTCACAGCATCGATCGATCCGAACACATCCCCGGCATTCAGCTCATCGCCGACGTTCGCGGTGATATCTATATAGACCACGTCACCAAGCTCCGACTGGGCAAAATCGGTGATGCCGATATAGCCGGTGGTGCCTTCGAGGCGAACCCACTCGTGGCTCTTCGCGTACTTGACGTTCTCTGGAAAGTTCATGATCGTTTCGGTATTGGGACGTTCTGTTGCTGTTGGGAAGGGGAGGGGGCCGGCAGAATCACTCCTTCGGCAGACGATCGAGCCAGTGGTGGGTATCCACGAACTGGGTATCGAACCTGCCGCTCAGGAATGCCTCGTGCTCCATCATCATCTTGTGGAAGGGGATCGTGGTCTTCACCCCTTCGATCACCATCTCATCGAGCGCGCGCCGCATCTTCGCGATGGCGCTCTGGCGGGTCTCGCCGAAGGTGATGAGCTTTGCAAGAAGCGAATCGTAGTTGGGAGGGACCGTATATCCCTGATAGATATGGGAATCGACGCGGACGCCGTGTCCTCCCGGGATATGGAGCGTTGCGATACGGCCGGGGCTGGGGCGGAAGTCGTGATACGGATCTTCCGCGTTGATGCGCACCTCGATGGCATGCTTCCTCGGCGGTGCGGTCTGAAGCGTCAGGCGCTCTCCGGCGGCCACGGCGATCTGCTCCTTTATCAGGTCGATCCCGAGCGATTCCTCCGTCACCGGATGTTCCACCTGGATACGGGTGTTCATCTCCATGAAGTAGAAGTTCCGGTGCTTGTCCACCAGAAACTCCATGGTTCCCGCTCCTTCATAGTTCACATGGGCGCAGCCGGCAAGCGACGCCTCTCCCATCCTGCGGCGCAGATCCTCATCCACCACCGGGGAGGGTGACTCCTCGATCAGCTTCTGATGGCGGCGCTGGATGGAGCATTCGCGCTCGTTGAGATAGGTGTGGTTGCCATACCTGTCGGACATCACCTGCACCTCCACGTGGCGCGGTTCCTCGATGAACTTCTCCATATAGAGGCTTCCATCGCCGAACGCGGCCTGCGCTTCGGTCTGCGCGGTTGTGAAGAGCCGCTCCAGCTCCGAGGCGCCGGTCACCACGCGCATACCCTTGCCGCCACCGCCGGCCGAAGCCTTGATGATGACCGGGTATCCCACCTCGTCGGCCACCCGCAGCGCCATCTCCACGTCGTCGATAGTACCGGGACTGCCCGGAACCACCGGAACGCCGGCGGCGCGCATCGTATCCTTTGCCACCGACTTATCCCCCATCATCCTGATGGCCTGCGGGGGAGGGCCGATAAACGTGAAGCCACTCTCCGAGCAGATTTCGGCGAACCCGGCGTTTTCGGCCAGGAACCCGTATCCGGGATGAATGGCATCTGCGTTGGTAATCTGGGCAGCGGAGATGATGCGGGGGATATTGAGATAGCTCTCGCGTCCGGGAGGCGGCCCGATACAGACCGCCTCATCGGCGAACCTCACATGGAGGGAATCCTTGTCAACGGTGGAGTAGACGCTGACGGTGCGAACACCCAGCTCGCGGCAGGCACGAATCACCCGCAACGCGATCTCCCCGCGATTTGCAATCAGAACTTTTTTGAACATTACTCTTGTTCAACGAGGAAGAGCACCTGGTTATACTCGACCGGCTGCGCGTTCTCCACCATGATCTTGGCGATCTTGCCGTAGACGTCGCATTCGATCTCGTTCATCAGCTTCATCGCCTCGACGATGCAGAGCACCGCGCCGGGGGATACAGCCTGCCCGACTTCCGCATAAGGAGGAGCCTCGGGGGAAGGGGAACGATAGAACGTGCCCACGATAGGAGAGCGGATCTCGTGATACTTCTTCTCCGGCTGCGGCTCAACCGCCGCTGCGGGAGCTGCCGGGGCACCTCCGTTCGGGGCGGCCGGGGCTTCCGGAATACCCGGAAGATGCGGCTGGGGTATCGGCATCTGGGCGTAGGTCATCGCCGGGATCATCGCCTGTGCGGCTTCCTCGCGGCGCGGGCTCTTCGAGAGCCTGATCTCCACTCCTTCCTGTTCGATACGCAGATCGTGAACCGAGCTGCTGTCGAAGATTTCAAGGAGCTGCTTGAGATATGTGATATCGATCATTGAATCGGCCATCGTTGCGGCTCCAGGATGTTAGCTCTTGACGCGATCGAGATAGCTGCCGGTGCGGGTATCCACCCGGATCTGATCCCCCTCGTTGACGAAGAGCGGAACCTGAACGCTTGCTCCGGACTCCACCGTGGCCGGCTTGGTTGCGCCGGTGGCGGTATCACCCTTGATGCCGGGCTCGGTGTAGGTGATCGTCAGCGTGACATGCGGGGGAAGCTCCACCTGCACCACGTCGTTGCCGTTGAACGAGATAGTAGCCTCTCCGGATTCCTTCAGAAATCCGGCCTGCTCCCCAACCACCGTCTCCGGGACATGGACCTGATCGTAGGTCTCGGTATCCATGAACACCATGTTGTCGCCATCACGGTAGAGGAACTGCATGGTCTTGCGCTCAACGCGGACGATGTCGATCTCCTCGCCGGAGCGGAAACGGTTTTCCAGCAGCTTGCCGCTCTTGATGTTGCGCATCTTCACCTGATAGAAGGCGCGCAGGTTCCCAGGGGTTCTGTGCACACTCTCGAGAACAGTGCAGAGCTCGTTGTTGTAACGGATCACCAGCCCTGCACGGAGGTCGGAAGTAGTCGCCATTGGAAAATGTAGGAAGGGAAGTAATAGTCCGAGGTTTTGAGACAGTTTCGAGGTGCCGAACGGATTTGAACCGTTGTAGAAGGTTTTGCAGACCTTTGCCTAACCGCTCGGCCACGGCACCATATGAACCGGTGAATCTCCGGTCCCCGAGAGGGAGCCTGTAAGGGGCTATCCTGCTCAAGGGCCCTAAAAATATTCCCGCCGGGGGGACTAATGCAAACGCAGAGTGTAAAACGATGTAGTGAACGTGATTTTTTTTTCTGCCGGCCCGCCCATCGCCCCGGTAGGCGGGCCGGCGGAATTCATGCGAACAACTCGGCAAGATCGACCGTAAATCCGGGAAGAATCGCCGAATGGACGGTTCCGGTAGCCGTGGCCTGCTCCAGCATCGTAAAGCCGCTCTCCCCGGCGCCGTAGATCTCCACACGGCTCCATCGGGGGTCGATAATCCAGTATTCCAGCACTCCGGTGGTTTCATAGGCCCGTTTCTTCTCGTGCAGATCGTAGCGGGCGGTGGAAGGGGAGAGGATTTCCACCACCATATCCGGCGCCCCCTCGATCTTCTTCGCCCCCACCAGATCGTAGCGGTTGTTGGAGATGAAGATGATATCCGGCTGAAATGTGTGCTCCTCGGAGAGATAGACATCCAGCGGCGCATGAAGCACCTCGCCCAGATACCGTTCCCGTACGAACTCTCGCAGATAGCTCTCCAGCCGCCCGGAAAGACGCTGGTGATACGGGGTGGGAGAGGGATGTTTTACGAGATAACCATCGATAAGCTGGTACGGCGCCCCTTCCGGCAGCCGCGCATAATCGGCGTAGGTATACTGTGGTTCCATTGCGTACTCCTCCGTATTGGTTTGTACAATCGCAATCTACGAGGATTACTTTTGTATATCAAGAGGAGAGATGGGTCAGTGGTCAGTACGCAGGCACAGGGATAGGGCCAGTTGTCAGTGCGCGGGCTTCGCCCGCTGTCAGTTGTCCGTGGTCGTTGGTACTGGCAGTACCCCTGATATCGTGTTGTTCCGGATACAACGGCGACGGACCACTGACTACTGACGGCGGACATTCTCATCAATCGAAAATTACTGAATCAGCTTTCCCTTCTCATCGAACCGCTCCTCCCGCAGCACGATCCCGTCGAACTCCCGTATCGTATAGCGTATGCCGGCCACGCCATCCTCGCGGCGCCCTCTGGGTTTGCCGTTGATGCCGTAGGCCTGCCACTCCACCAGGCGGCCGGCATCGTCGTAGCGGAAGGTTTTGGACGCCACGCCGCTGCTATCCTCCATCGGCTGGTTCAGCGTGTTCAGATAGGCCAGGCGTACCGGCTGGCCGCAATCGTTCAGCTCGTAGGCGTGCACCTTCTCCCCGCCGGGGAACCGGAGCGACCGCCGGTCGAAATCCATGATCTCCTCCCGCAGAAGATCTCCCTTCTCGTCCAGCGTCATCCGGCGGTAATAGGTCTGCGGGGACATCTCGGCGAACGGGTGGAAGGGGGTGTCCGAGCCGGTCCCGAAATGCAACTTCCCGCTGCTGTAGTACCACTCCTGAAGCAGAACCCCCGGTTCCTGCTCGCGGTAGAGGGCGCGGCTGACCCCCGCCTGGTTGTTTGCCGGTTTTCCGGCGCGGTCCAGCAGCTTCCGCATCACCACCGTGCCGCCTATCCGGGCCGATACCTCCTCGGTGGCGACATCCCCCAGCGTGGTGGGCATGCCGCTGGCGTTGTAGAAGGTGCGGCGCTGAAGCTCCGTCCTGATGGTATCGAACCGGGCGTACTGAATCCGCATGGTGGACCAGCCGGAGCGGGAGTCCGGGTTGCCGAACATGAAGCGGGTGATCTGGGTGGGCCGGCCAAGCGAATCGCGCAGCACCCCGTACACCAGAGGCTCCTTCTCCGGGGCCTCCGACGGGTAGCAGAAGACGATTCGCTCGGCGGCGTTGATCCGCATCAGGCGGTGGAACTCGGAGTAATCGGTGAAGGCCTGCGCTGCGGCCGGCGCGGCCATTGCAGCAGCAAGCAGAGCACAGCACGATATGAAACGAACGTATCCTGGCATTGGGGTCTGTGTTGATATGTACCGGCATGGGCCGATGGGGGAGGAAACCGGGAAGAACGCCGGAAAAGCGCCCATCGTGGAGCATTGACGGGGCAACCGGCGAAAAGTTGAGCGCCTCCGGTTGCAGCCGGGTCGATTCTGCGGTAGAATTCCGTAGCTTTGCATGGTTATTGTGTTCGACCACGTACTAAATACGATACGATGCCGTATCGTCATGGTGCAAGCGAAATCCGATCGCGAGGAGTTCTCCCATCCGCGCGGCAGACTACGATAACCCGAGCAGAGCGGTGGAGAGCCAGAACAAGGAGCAGATTATCAACAACTGATACTTCGGTAAGGATCTATCTGGCCGATGAAGCCTGAGTTCAATTTCCCCAACATCATTACGGCCGCACGAATCGTGCTGACCCCCCTGTTCATCTGGTTGATGCTGGGGGATAACGGCGTGATGGTGCAGTTGTCCGGCCTCATCTTCCTGCTGGCTGCGGTAAGCGACTGGTATGACGGCTGGTACGCCCGCCGGTACAACCAGATGAGCGCCTTCGGCCGGTTCTTCGATCCCCTCGCCGACAAGGTTCTGATCGGCGCCGCCTTCTTCGCGTTCGCCTCGCTGGAGTTCTTCTCCCTCTGGATGGTGCTTATCATCGTGGGACGTGATATCCTCGTAACGCTGCTGCGCGTGGTGGCCGATCTGAAGCAGCAGCCGGTTGTCACCAGCCGTATGGCGAAGTGGAAGACCGCGCTTCAGCTGGTGTTCCTCTGTTATGTGATTCTGGTCTTCACGCTGAAGAATATCGAATGGCTCCGGGCGCATCTCGACGTTGCCATTCTGGACAGCCTTCTCTCCCCCTGGATCGTGCAGGGGAGCATGCTGATCCTGACGATCCTCTCGCTTGTAACCGCCGGACAGTACCTGATTGAAAACCGACATACACTCCGCATCCTCGCCAGTGGCCGTCTCGCCCGCACTACTCCGTAAGCGGGGCGTCCCGATCTGGAAACAGATCATCGTCGGCGGCCTCTATACAGGCCTGTCGCCGATCGCTTCCGGCACCGTTGCCAGCGCCGTGGCCGCCCTCCTGTATTTCACACCGGTCGGTACCGAGTTCTGGGTGCTCATCGGCGCCTCGCTCGCCGCGTTCATCATCGGTATCCCGCTGGCCCATGATGTCGAGGAGGCCATCGGCCCCGATCCCAGCTTCGTCACCCTCGATGAATTCGCCGGCCAGTGGCTGGCGCTCGCCTCGCCGATCGTCCTGTTCGATCCCTACTGGGCCCTTCTCTCCTTTTTCGTCTTCCGGATTTTCGATATCGCCAAGATCTGGCCCGCCAGCTATTTCGATCGCAGGCCCGGCGGCCTTGGAGTGATGGCCGATGATATGGTGGCCGGCCTGTATGCCAATATCGTCTGCCACCTGATCTGGTTCGGCCTTCAGTTCGTCCGGAGCTTCTTCGGAATGTGAGGGATGGACGATTTTCGATTTGCGATTTTAGATTTTCGATTGGAAGAGAGCAGCAGCGGAATCTGATGGATTCGATTCTCGATTGGAAGAGAGAGCAGCAGCGGAATCTGATGGATTCAATTTTCGATTGGAAGAGAGAGCAGCAGCGGAATCTGATGGAAACGATCGCTTCTTCCATCCTCTTTGCTACGAACTACTAACCGGCAGCTGCTACGTACCTGCGGATAGGTTCCCTGAGATCCCCGGTACTGTTCGCACGGAGTTTGACTCCGCGACAGCACAGCGCAGGATGTCAGAAACCTTGTCCCGAGGTACGTAACTACTATCTACCTGCCCCATCTCTCTGCCGGCATTGCCTGTTGTACGAACCAAACACTAACACCCTCTCCATGTCCGCAACCACTTCTCCCACAACCCTCCGGCTGGCCTACAGTCCCGATGCCGATGATGCGTTCATGTTCCGCGCTGCCATCGAGGGGCTGATCGATACCGAGGGGTTGCACTTCCTGCCGGTAACCTCCGATACCCAGAACCTGAACGATATGGCCGACCGGGGCGAGGTGGATATCTCGGCGGTTTCGGTTGCCGCCTATCCCTATATCGCCGACCGGTTCGTGATGTTCGCCCATGGAGGATCGGTGGGGATGGGGTATGGTCCGGTGATCGTGGCGCGGGAGGCGTTTCCGGTGCAGGAGCTGAACGGGCGGACCGTTGCCACCCCCGGCGCACGCACAACCGCCCATCTGATCACGAAGATCATCGCGCCGGATGTGCGCACCACGGTGGTTCCCATCACCCCCTACGAGGCAATCTTCGATGCCGTCGGTTCCGGTGCCGTGGATGCCGGGATCATCATCCACGAGGGGCGGCTTACCTACGAGCGGCATGGCATGCGGAAGGTGGTCGATCTGGGGGAATGGTGGTGGGATGATACCGGCCTGCCGCTGCCGCTGGGGGCGAACGTTATCCGCCGGTCGCTCGGGGGGGAGACCATCGCCCGCGCCAGCCGCGTGATGCAGCGCTCCATCCGCTGGGCGCTCGATCATCGCGAGGAGATGATCCAGTTTCTCATCTCCCATATCCACCGTCCGGACGAAGTTGCCACGCCGGAGCTTCTGGACCGCTATCTGGCGATGTACGCCAACGAGGAGACCTACCAGTATTCCCCGGAATCGCTCCGCGCGGTACAACTGGTCTTCGATCGCGGTTTCGAGACCGGCACGATCCCGCATCGGGTGGCCGCTGAATTCGTGTGAGGGATTTTCGATTTCGGATTTTGGATTTTCGATTGGGGAGAAGGAGTCTGGAGTTGGAAGAATGGGAGACGGGAAATCCCTCTTCAACAGCTTCTGACCGCTGACAGCGGGCGAATCCCGCGCACGAACTACCGACCAGGCCCTGGTTGGTATGAGTACCGTCTCCCATATTCATATTCCGTTATACTCGCTATCTCCTTCCATGACCTTCTCCCGTCCTCTTTATCTCTTCTCCTCCGATCTGGAACTGAACGCGGCCTTTCCCGGCGGGGTTCCCGATGGTCTGCTTGCGGGCATCACCGGCGTGGGGCTGGTGGATGCGGGGCTGGGGTCCGCCAGGGCCATTGCCGCGCATGCTCCCGATGCGGTGGTGTTCCTGGGCACCTGCGGGGCGCACCGCGGAAGCGGGCTGGAGATAGGCGATATCGCGGTGGCATCCGCCGTTACGCTCGGATCGGGCGATGTGGCACATGGCTGGATGAGGCTCCCGCAGATCATGTGCGCCCGGTTACAGACCGATGAAGTTCTTTCCCTGGGATTCACCGATGTTGCAAGGGCCGCCGGGCTGCGTGCGGAGCGGGCGGCGGTATCCTGCACGCTGGGCATCACCGAGACCGACGAGCTTGCCGCGACGCTCCGGATGTGGGATGGAAGCCAGGCGGAGAACCTGGAGGTGTTCCCGGTGCTGCGCGCGGCCGGTGCCATTCCGGCAACGGCGCTGCTGGGGGTTACCAATATCGTCGGGGCGGGAGGAGGGGCCGGCTGGGCCGCCAACTACCGCCCGATGATGCTGGCGCTGGGGGGGCTGATCGCGGCCGCCCCGGCTCGCGGGGGCGGGTGATTGCGGAAGCTGGATGCCACAAGACATACCGGAGGAATCATGGAGTACGAACGGTTGCGGAATGAGTTCACGATCGACGTTCCGGAGTTCTTCAACTTCGCGTTCGATGTCGTCGACCGGCGGGCCGAATCGGATCGCAACAGGCTCGCGATGATCTGGGTGGGGGAGAACGGGGAGAGCCGCAAGATCACGTACTGGGATCTGAAGATCGCTTCGATACAGGCCGCCAACGCCCTGCGCGCTCTGGGGCTGGGAGAGGGGGAGCATGTGTTGCTGATGCTGCCGCGCGTGCCGGAATGGTGGTTCTCCGTGCTGGGAGTGATCCGTACCGGCGGCGTGTTTGTCCCCTCCGCGATATCGCTGACGCCGAAGGATCTGGAGTACCGCTGCAACAAGGCGGATATCCGTGCGGTTATCACCAATCGCGCGAACGCGGCGAAGTTCGATGAGATCCGAAGCGCCATCCCCACCGTGGAGCATTTCATCCTGATCGATGGCGAGCAGGAGGGATGGCTCTCGTACGAGACACTGGTGGCCCCTGCCGCGCGCGTCTATACAAGGCTCGGCGGCGACCACGCGGGCACACGCGCCTCCGATCCGATGCTGATCTATTTCACCTCCGGGACCACCGCGCATCCGAAGATCGTGATGCACCGCCATTCCTATGCGCTGGCGCACAGGGTCACCGCGGAGCTGTGGCATGGTCTCACCGAGGCGGATATCCATTGGACGATCACCGATACCGGCTGGGCCAAGACCGCATGGGGGGCGCTGTTCGGGCAGTGGATGGCCGGCGCCACGATCTTCATCTACGATTATCGCGGCTCCTTCCCGGCCGCCAGGGTGCTGGGCCTGCTGGAAGAGTATGGCGTTACCACGCTTTGCGCTCCTCCCACCGCCTACCGTATGCTGATCCTGGAGGATCTGCGCCGCTTCGATCTCTCCGAGCTTCGCCGCTGCCTCAGCGCCGGCGAGCCGCTCAATCCGGAGGTGATCGAGACCTGGCGCGATGGCACCGGGCTGGAGATCTACGAGGGGTACGGGCAGACCGAGACGGTGGCGATCATAGCCACCTTGCCCGGCATGAAGATCAAATACGGCGCCATGGGGCTGCCGCTGCCGCCGTACGATATCCAGGTTCTCACCGATAGCCTTCAGCCGGCCGCTATCGGCCAGGAGGGGGATGTGGGGGTGCGCGTCAGGCCGGTGGCTCCTCCGGGCATCTTCAGCGGCTACATCGATGGCGAGGAGATCAACCGGGAGGTCTTCGTGGGCGACTGGTATCTGACCGGTGATCGCGCCTACAGGGATGAGGATGGGTATTTCTGGTTCGTG
>JBMDXA010000034.1:0-2501 GCA_048594725.1 Candidatus Kapaibacteriota bacterium | reverse complement strand
TGGGGTGATTTATACCTTTTGTGAACCTTCGGGGGGGGGGGGGGGGGCCGCCCCACCCCGCCCCACGGCCGTTTATTATCAGTTCCGGCTGGGGAATATTCCCTGCAGCGCGATACAGAAGTTGAGCGTAAAATACGGCTGCATGTTGTTATGCGGCTGGCTGCCACCAACCGAGGTGGTGGCGGCCGGGTTCAGGAGCACGGCCGGGTTGGCATTGGTGAAGATGCTGGCCCCCTGGTTGGAGCCCGCCATATAATTGCCACCGGGGTTGACCTGATCCCCGGCGCTATTATATCCCGTCATAAAATGCATATGCTGGGGGAGCTGGTTTACCGTCAGCGTGACCGTTGCGGAGCCGGACGACTGCCCGATGGGAATGGAGCCGCCCCAGCAGATCGGTGTGCGTCCCTGAAGGTTGGGGAGCCCGAAGGTGGTTTTTCCATCGCCGCCGTAGTTTGTTCCGAGAAGCGAGTACAGAGCGCTGTTCTGGATGATGGGGAGAAGCTGGCCGTTGCACATTGCCCAGCCGCGCGGAGCATAGTTGAACGAGACCGCCATGATCTGCCCGAGATAGGGTTCAGACATATATATCCTGTTGATCGATTGGTTCTGGTTGCATGGACGTAGAATGTATCCGCATCACGTTGCCTGATGCGGAGTATGCCGGGATGGCGCCTATACGGGGCGCGGTGGAAATATCCCTTCCAGAGCGATGCAGTAGGAGATTGCCAGATACGGCTGCATGTTGTTGTGCGGCTGGCTGCCGCCGGCAGGGCCCATCTCCGTCAGCGCCATCATCTGCTGCTGGCCGGCGAGTGTGTTCGAGTAGATGCTGGAACCGTCGTTGGCGGCCGCCAGATAATTGTTCTCCGGGGTGATGACATCGCCGCCGTTGTTGAATGTCTGTACCAGATGGGTATGGGCCGGCATTTCCATGGTCAGAAGCGTAATCTCCCCCTCTCCCCCGGTCTCCCCCAGTACGCGAGGGGTAAGCCCCTGCCCGTTTCCGGCATGCATCACCGCGCTTCCCTGAAGATTGGGGAGTGCGAACGTGGCTTTTCCGTCGCCGCCGTAGGTAATGCCGAGCAGGGAGAAGAGCGCCGTATTCTGCGAGATCGGCATAAGCTGGCCGTAGCACATTGCCCAGCCTCGTGGCGCGAAATTGAATCCCGCCATCATTACCTGTGCTAAAAATGGTTCGGACATGATGAATCGTTGTATGATGAAATGAATGGATTTATTCGCAAAAAGTGTCTGCGCCGCAGCCCATGGCCTCGCCGGAACCGGTGCGGCGCGGCCGGTTCCTTTCCGCCGATGGCGCTCTAGCCTTGCGACGGCCAGAGACCTGCGGTGCAGATGCAGATATTCATTGCCAGAAATGGCTGCATGTTGTCGTGCGGCTGGCTGCTGCCGGCCGGGGAGAGCGTTGGCGCGGCGAGCGACGAGTCGGGAGTGGCGTTGGTGTAGATGCTGACGTCCTGGTTCGACTGTGCCAGATAATTGTTCTCAAGGTTGGGCTGGTCTCCCTGCCCCTGAAATGCCTGCATGGGATGGGTGTGGGCGGGCATTTCCGTGACGACGAGCGTGTGCGTCTCGGTGCCTCCGGTCTGCCCCAGGGTATAGGTGCCGTTACCGGGGCTCTGCCCTGCGTGGATCGCAATGCGCCCCTGCAGGTTCGGAAGCGCGAAGGTGTTCACCCCGTCGCCGCCGTAGGTGGTGCCGATAAGGGTGTAGAGGACGTCGTTCTGCGAGATGGACAGGAGCTGGCCGTTGCAGAACGCCCAGCCGACCGGAGCGAAATTGCCCGCGAAGATCATTGTCTGTCCGATAAAAGGATCCGACATACGTTTTATTGGTATGTATTGGTGAGGGATGAGCGCCGTACGGCGCCCGTTGATTGCATGCTGAATGTGATAGTTCAGGAGCCCGGGTGGAATATTGCCGGAGCCGTCGCTCTGCCTCCGTTTCCGCCGGATGAAATCATGCAGCGGATGGAGGATGGTTGCGAACCTCCGCGATACGGCCGATGGGACAAAGAGCGCTGTGGAAGAATAAAGGATCTGTGACTGGTATTGTCCCGGTATGAAGCGTACTCCGGGTGATCGCTTGCCGGACTGCCTGGACGGCCTCTGCCAGCGGGAATGAAAATACTTCGCCCATCGGCATCGTACAACAGGGAGGGGAATTATCGCTGTTATTTTTCCGGATTATTTTGTGGCGGAATGATGCGCTCCGGTCTGATTCCGGTAGCGAATATTCGGCAGAGAATGCCGGGGCCGGTACGGCAAAGGCCGGGATCGCGATGATCCCGGCCTTCTTTTTTTCACCGGTTCTATCAGTTGCGCGAGGGGAAGATTCCCTCCAGCGCAATGCTGAAGCTGATAACCAGATACGGCTGCATGTTGTTGTGCGGCTGGCTTCCGCCTGCCAGGCCGATCGACTGCGGGTTCATCGTGGTGTTCGGCGCAACGTTGGTGAAGATGTTCTCGGTGCTTCCGCCG
>JBMDXA010000033.1:0-1373 GCA_048594725.1 Candidatus Kapaibacteriota bacterium | reverse complement strand
GCAGTTGCGTCTGTTCCGGCATGTCATGGACGTGAGCGCCGGAACGGGTAACGACTTCGACGCGGACTTTCGCGAGGGCATGGCGAGGCTGCTGGGAGAGTACCGGGCGGAGGTCTTCGACACGGCCAGCAATCATTCGGGGAGCCAAATCCCCCTGGACCCCGGCCACCTTGCGGAGATCTCCAACCAGATCTCCCGGAGTCCCGAGGCCTACGACATTCTCCATGTGCTGATGGCGGCGGAGTATGCCGAGCGCATCAGTAGCGACACCACAGGGAGCACAGATTTTGTTCTCGAAGGCATAGGGCAATCCATTGGGTTTCTGGAGAACGGCAGATTTGAGGCTCTGGAAATTGACGACGATGATTCCGTCTGGTCGGACCGTTGGACCTATCGTTCCATTGGAAACATTGCGGAGAAAATTCCTTACGCGGGCGGAATTCTGCGCAGTTCCATCGAACTATTCGGAAGCCAATGGGTGGAGTGGTCTGGCACGGACAGTGCGACCCAGGCCATGGAAAATCGCAGTGAATACTATGCCTATGAGAATGTATTCATGAACGAACTGGCGGCGCAATGGTTGGCGCTGCACCCGGATTCGGCGGGAGGTCTCTCCCCGGAACAAGCGCTCACCGACGCGGAGCGAACCGTGAGGGAAGCCGCTGGACAAGGGCATATGGGCGCTGTCGGGATCAACGGAGGAAACCCTTGGCGAAGCTCCTGAAGTGGCCGCTGCTCTCGATTGCGGCCCTCGCAGTTGTCGTCTCGGGGTGGTTGCACGTTTCCCGTGAGGGAGCCTACGAAACCCCCGAGAGTCTGTGCGGGATAGCGACGGATCCGGAACTTACCGGGGCCGTTCTCCCTGCGGGAGGAGAGATCGAGGTCAGAAATCCTCGGGTGAAATCGAGCGCAGACATGCTGTGCCGGGTCGATATCGATGGCCAATCGGCTCTGGGGATCGATGTTTTCAGTTTCGAATACGTTTCCCAAAGTCTGCGTGAGTGGTACGACGCGGCGCCGACTACGTTCGGATTCCGCGTGGAGGAAGAAGTCTCGGTGGCCGGTGACGAGGCTCTTCTCGGTTCGAACGGGTCACTGATCAGGGCGCACTGTCCCGGCATGGGGCCGGAGGCCGTGCTGGAGATCAACATATGGAGGCGTGACGCCGTGCAGGTGTCCGAGGAGGGCCGCCGGGCCATGGCGGACTTCACCGCCGCGTTCATGGCCTCCGCGAAGGACACGTACGGCTGCTGAGGGGGCGGACCGCCGCTCGGAGTGAGTGGCCCGCCCCCTGGGGCTCAGGCTTCGTCGGGCTGTTCGATCAGCTGGGCGATGTACAGGGGTTCGCCCAGCTTCTCGATGAGGTCGAGCTG